>JAXJQH010000065.1:0-12734 GCA_036311245.1 Oscillospiraceae bacterium
GAGCTTATTTCCAATCTTTCCTATGTCGGCTCGGCGCTCATCTTCGGCATAGGCGTAAATCTCGTTTTTGGCAAAAAAATAAAGACGGGGAATATGCTCCCCGCCCTTTTAGTTCCAATTATATATGAAATCTTTACAAAACTGATTTTACCACTATTCTAAAAAAGTAGGGGCGATTTTAAAAAATCGCCCCTACTTTTAATTTACTTACTACTAAAAATACTTTTTAAAATAAGCGCTGCTGCTCTTTAAAAGCAAACTGCCGCCGAGATAGCAGGCAACAAGCTCTCCGAGAGCAACATAGGCGCAGCTTGAAAGTATCGAGAGCGGCGCGGTGTTTCCAAGCACCAAAACCGCCACCTCAACTCCGATTATAAGCCCGTTAAATAAAACGGGCGGCAAGGGCGCAAGCAGATAAAGCGCCCTGCCCCTCACATATTTTCCTATATAATAGGTTGCTACTGCGGCAAGCAGGGTTGCAAGGCTACCCACAACGCAGTCAATAAGTCCCAATGGATTTGCCCCCGCAAAAAAGCCTATAAGATTTGATAAAAAGCAGCCTAATGTAAGCCCCCCGACAGCAGGCGGACAGACTGCAGGCAAAACTGTGAGCGCCTCGCTTATTCTGATTTGCACCGCGCCAAAGCTCAGCGGCGCAAGTGTGAGAGTGAGCGCGGCATATAGAGCGGCAATTAAAGCCGTCGCAGTTAAATTTCTGATAGATTTTTTATACATCTTGTCCTCCGCCGAGAAAATGATTTTCTTCATTATATTATTTTTTTAAGCAAATTGCAATAAATTAAGCTGCAAGATTTTAAAATTTATTAACACTGCCTTCACACATTTTTATTTTGGCAGAGCTATAATATAATCACACCAAGGCTTAACCGCAAGAGCCTGTGGTGTCAAGGATCTTTTTCATGGTGTCCTCTCTATGGACATCGGGCGCACATCGGTTCACCCTCCCGATGTGCGTTTTTCTTTTTGTTGTTTTTTTAAGTAAAATACATTATACTATTAAAAAGGAGGGAAATTTATGCAGCTACCCCATTATGTTAAAAAGGTAATATCGGCGCTCGAGAGCGCAGGCTATGAGGCTTACTGCGTCGGTGGCTGTGTTCGCAATTTTCTTCTCAATCTGCCCGTTTCGGACTATGACATCACCACCAGCGCCCTGCCCGAGCAGGTTAAAAAGGCGCTTTATCCTTGCAAAATCATTGAAACAGGACTTGTGCACGGAACTGTTACGGCAGTAATAGATAATACCCCCATTGAAATTACAACCTTTCGCAGCGACTGCGGCTACAGTGACCACCGCCACCCCGACTCGGTCTCTTTTGCAAAAGCACTAAAAGAGGACCTTTCCCGCCGCGATTTTACCGTTAATGCACTCGCCTTTAACGAAAAAAGCGGCATAATTGACCTTTTCGGCGGCAGAGCCGACCTTGAAAAAAGGCTTATCCGCTGCGTTGGTGAGCCAAAGGTGCGCTTTAGCGAGGATGCTCTGCGTATTTTGCGCGCCCTGCGATTTGCCGCCTGCCTTGGCTTTTCTATTGAAGAAAAAACTGCCGCCGCTATAAAGGATAATTTCAGGCTCCTCTCATTTGTTTCCAAGGAGCGCATTTACAGCGAGCTGTCAAAGCTTGTCTGCGGCAAAAATGCTCCCGAAATTATAAAACTCTTTTCTGAAGTTATCGCTTTTTGCTTATTTCCACAGGAGGAGGGCCACTCTGCCAAAGTAAAGGTTGCCGCCCCCACCCTCTCTCATCTACCCCAAACCCCCGCCCTGCGCTACTGCGCTCTTTTGCGCTTTGTTAAGGCATCTCCTATCGAGAGTGCCCAGTGCGCCGAAAAGGCTCTGCACGCACTTAAAGCCGATAAGAAAACCCGCAATGCAGTATTCTCCCTTTTATCCTCTCTGCCTCTTAAAAAGGCAGTAGACAGACACGCAGTAAAGGAGCTTTTGCGAGAGCACGGATGGCAAAAGCTTGTAGACTTAATTCTTTTAGAGCGTGCCCTATCCTCACAAAACGATGAGCCGCTAAGCTTTATCGAAACAGAGATGGAGGATATTATAAAAAGCGGCGAGTGCTTTAGCCTCTCCTCTCTTAAAATAAACGGCGACGACCTCGCCGCCTTAGGCTTTGAGCCAAACACAATCGGAGACACCTTAAATTCCCTGCTCTCCCTTGTCATTTTAGAAAAACTTGAGAACAGCCCCAGGCAGCTACTCTCCGCCGCAAAAAAACTAAAATAATAACCACCGTCCCCTCTCACAAGTTTATTTAAAACAGCCTTCTGTTTATAGAGGGCTGTTTTTTGCATAAAGCAGAGAGGACCAAGGGCAAAACAAATTCTGCAGAAAATAAAAGCTGCAGCTTTGTCAAGCAATTTCGGGAAAACGGACAAGTGAGCACAATTTAGGGGCTTAAAACACCTTTTTATGAACGAAATTAGCCATTTCTACATAAACTGTATTGAGGTTTAAACCACAAACTTAAACAAGGAGGTTATGTAAATGGCAGAAAATATGGCTGCCGACTTCGGCACCTGCGATTTTAAAGAAGCTGTCTGTGTCGATGCGGGCAGAATTTACGATTCTTGCAGTGACAAGGATTGTCTGTCCGATCTGCGAGTGCTTTTCCCCGAAGCTATACAAAGAAGCATTATCGATATAGCAACAAGCGCAAAAATCAAAAATGTAACCGTTTTAAATGTACTTATCGATGTTGAAAGCGTTCCCTTCAACAAAGGTTTTTACTCTGTCGATATGACATACTATTTCGAGGTAACGGCAGAGGTAACTACCCCGCAATCGCCCTGTGTGACAGTAGTCGGCGTTGCAGTTGCCACCAAAAAGGCAATCCTTTTCGGAAGTGACGGCTGTGTTCGCACCTTTGAAAGCACCTCTTGCGGTGAAGTAGTTGAAAACAACAATATGCCCACCGCAAAGGTTCAGGTTGTTGACCCCATTTGCCTTGGAAGCAAGCTTTGCCCCGCCTGCGAGCCCTGCGCGGCGGTTAAAATCCCCGATTGCATATGCTCGCATTTTAAAACCTGCTGCTTTGGCCGCAGCGCTGACTACACCATCGACAGCGCTGCAAACGCTCAGGACCTGTTTGTAACCCTCGGCCTTTTCTCCATCGTTCAGCTTCAGCGTCAGGTTCAGATGCTCATTCCCTGCTATGATTTCTGTGTCCCTGATAAGGAATGCAGCGCAGCCGCACCGACTCAGCAAACCCCCTGCGAGCTGTTTTCGCACATTAAATTCCCCACAGACCAGTTCTTCCCGCCCCGCCTCGACCTTGATGACGATAGTAGCTGCTGCGGCTGCTAGAAAGCGCCTAAATCTGTCAAAACTAAACCGCTCTCGGCATTTCGAGAGCGGTTTTACTTAAATTATTTACCCGTTGAGCCAAATCCGCCACCTGCGCGTTCGGTATCTGAAAGGCTTTCGGACTTTTCAAATTCTGCGGTTAAATAAGGCACCAGCAGTATCTGCGCCACTCTGTCACCTCGGCACACTGTAACCGAATTACCGCTGTGATTGTAAAGCGCGACCATTATCTCACCGCGGTAATCGCAGTCTATTACCCCAACCTTGTTGGCAGGCGCAAGCCCCTTTTTGCAGGCAAGCCCGCTGCGTGCACAAACAAGCCCAACATACCCCTCTGGAATTTCCATGGCTATTCCCGTCGGAACAAAAACCGTCTGCATAGGCTCAATCACTATGTCCTCATTTATCGCAGCATAAAGGTCAGCCCCCGCGGCAAAAGCGCTCTGATAGGAGGGGCAAACCGCCTCAGGGCGCAAAAGTGAAATCTTTACCTTTTGTTTCATTTTTTCTCCTGCCTTTCTAATTTTTATTATATTTGCCGCCGCCCGCATTGTCAAGTTTATAATTGACGGGGACTTAAGTTCGTGGTATTATAACAAAGGTAAAGGCGGTGAAATTTTGGCTGATATATATATTATGAATGTCGCGGACTGCGAAACCGAGCTTATCTCTCTGCTCCCCTTTATTTCTGAGAAAAGAAGACAGCTTGCAGAAAAACTGCAACATAAAAAAGCCGCGCTTTTCAAAATAGGCTCTGAGGCAATCTTAGCTCATTCTCTTTCACTGCCGCTGCCCTGCACATATCAAATCGCCCAAAACGGCAAGCCGTTTATCTCAGGCTGCAAGCATTTTAACATAAGTCACTCGGGAGCTTTTGTCGTCTGCGCCGTCTCGGACGCAGAGATTGGTGTAGACACCGAGCTTGTCACCCGAATGACCCCGCACATTATGCACAAATTTCTCTCACCCTCAGAAATAAATGAATATAGCTTGCTTCCCCAAAGCTGTCAGAACGCCTTTCTCTGCGAAAAATGGGTGCGCAAGGAAAGCTATTTAAAGCTTTCGGGAGAGGGTTTGAGAAAAAGCCCCGCCTCGCTTTGCTTTGAGGGGGACAGGTTATTAGAGAACAGCGAAATTTTTTGCCGTTGCTTTAAACTTTCAGATGAGCAGCTTTTAGCAGTTTGCTCAAAAAAAGAACTTAAAATTACAATTCATCATCTTACTGAAAATGACCTTAAGAAACTCAAGGTGAAATAAAAATGGACACAAACAAAATTTCTTTTTCCCCACGCGGACAAAAGGCGGTCTTTCTTTCGGGAATGCGTGACGGGCTGCCGATAGGGCTTGGCTATTTTGCCGTCGCCTTTTCGCTCGGTATAGCCGCAAAGGATGCGGGACTTTCTGCTTTTCAAGGCTTTCTTGCAAGCCTTCTTACTAACGCATCGGCAGGAGAGCACGCGGTCTTTAACCTTATTAAAGCCGCCGCTCCCTACATAGAGGTCGCGCTCATAACCCTTATTACAAACGCGCGATATCTTTTAATGGGCTGCGCCCTGAGCCAAAGAATGTTGCCCGAAACCCCTATAATTCACAGGCTACTCATCGGCTTTGATATAACCGATGAGATTTTCGGAATTAGTATCGCGCAAAAAGATCACTTAAACCCATACTATACCTATGGCGCCATGCTCACCTCTATTCCCTTTTGGGCAAGCGGAACCGCGCTTGGAATCATAATGGGAAACCTGCTTCCCCTTAGAGTTGTCAGCGCTCTGAGCGTTTCGCTTTACGGAATGTTTATCGCCATAATTATCCCGCCCTGCAAAAAGGACAAGGTTATTGCCTGCCTTGTTCCTGTTTCTTTCGCGCTGAGCGCACTATTTACATACACCCCGCTCTTTTCTTCGCTTTCAGAGGGAAACCGCACAATAATACTTACAGTTGTCATCTCGGCTGCTGTCGCCCTTTTGTTCCCCATAAAAGAGGAGGTGCGAGATGCAGAATAATGTTTATATCTATATCCTTATAATGGCGGGTGTAAGCTTTGTAATAAGAACTCTGCCGCTCACTCTTATAAGACGGCCAATCCGCAGCAAATTCATAAAGTCTTTCCTTTACTATGTCCCCTATGTTACCCTCTCGGTTATGACCTTCCCCGCCATATTGACGGCGACTCAAAGCCCCATAGCGGGCATTGCCGCGCTGCTACTTGGCATAGTCGCCGCATATTTCAATGCAGGACTTTTAAAGGTAGCAGCATGTTGTTGCAGTGTTGTTTTACTCCTCGAGTTTTTTCTTATAAGATAACTGTATTTTTCACAAAAACCGCCTTGCGATGCAAGGCGGTTTTTCTTTTATATATTATTATTTTACCCAGCCATGAGCTTTAATGGCGTCAAAGCTTTTTTTCATTTCTCCGTAAGAATTATCACTGCCCGCGGCGCTATCCTGCTCTACATATGCAACCTTAACAGTCGAAACCTCAACCAGCGCCCTTATAATGTCATCCATAGGAGTGACACCCGCATACATAGGAACAAGGCGCTTCATACAGTCCTCATTCTCCTCTTTCTCGGCTCTGTAATCCTTTAAATGAACATATTCAAGACGGTCCTTAAATTTTTCTATGGTTTTAAACGGGTCTGCTCCTGCAAAATGTACCCAACCTGTATCAAGAGTGAAATTCCAATTAGTTTTTTCAAACAAAACGTCCATATAACAGTAACCACCCTTGTCATAAAACTCCCAGAAATGGTTATGATATGCAAAGCGAAGTCCCGCATCATTTATCTTTTTGACGGGGGTTTCAAAATCCCTTAGCATATCATCTATACGGAGATCCCGTCTGTCCTCAGAAAGATAAACTCCGGGAGAGCCGAGGCCGATAACCTCAACGCCCATTTTTTTATGATTTTCAATAAGACTGTCAACATCATTTAAAAGCGTGGGAATATTAGTGTGCGTAAGCCCCACGTGCATATCAAATTCGCTCTTATACTCACAAATTTTATCAGGGTCATACTTAAACCCGCTAAGCTGAACCGAGTTGTATCCTATTTCTTTCATTTCTTTAAAGGTATTTCTAATACCTTCCTCATCCTTGCATCTGTCACGTACAGAAAAAAGCTGTGCGCCTATTATCATGATTTTCCCTCCTTGTTTCACTTTATCTTAATTATACTATACTCAAAGTGATAAGTCAACGCAAACTTAAATCGGTATTACACCAACATCAAGGTTTACTTTAACATTTTATAATAGAGAGCTCTACAACGGAGCAGTAAATATCATAATTTCTTTAATGCTAAATTTGGGAGGTAAATATGAAACTTTTTATAAAAAAGCCTACAAAAAATGATGTCCTCTTATATGCAAAAAATATTTTATTAACTATTGCAGGCACTGCTATTCTCGCATTTGGAACCGCTATTTTTATTATTCCCTTTGATATTGTTGCGGGCGGAATGTCAAGTATCGCAATTATTCTAAGCAAAATTATCACATTTTTATCAGTCGAGCAGCTGATAACCATTATAATCTGGACTTTCTTTTTTATGGGATTCATAGTTTTAGGTAAAGACTTTGCTATTAAAACCCTGATTTCCGCAATAGTCTATCCTGCTGCTATATCTGTTTTCGGAAAACTGGTTTCACCCAATGTGTTGGGCGGATTTTTTGATATAAAAAACAGCGTTCATAATGAAATCGCACTCCTTATGGCAGCAGTGGTCGGCGGAGCTTTAATTGGCGCCGGCTGCGCCGTTACATTCCTTGGCGGCGGCAGCACAGGCGGCACCGACATTATTGCATTTACACTATGTAAATTCTTTAAAAAATGGCGAAGCTCCGTTGTTATTTTTATTGTTGACGCAGCTATAATCGCACTTGGTATGTTCATTCTCAACGACTTTATCATTTCTCTTTTAGGTATCGTTTGCACTCTTGTTTGTGCAATAGTAATCGACAAGGTGTTCCTCGGCGGCTCAAAGGCATTTGTGGCTCAGATTATTACAAGTAACCCCGACCAGATAACGGCGGAGGTAATAGAAAAATTAGAGCGTACCACAACTATAGTAGATGTGACGGGCGGCTACACTATGGAAAACAAAAAGATGGTTATGGTGTCCTTTACCATGCGTCAGTATGTTGACCTTGTGTCCATTGTAAACCGCGCTGACGGACTTGCCTTTGTAACAGTTTACAGTGCCCACGAAATAATTGGCGAGGACTGGACCAGATAAAATAAAAGCCCTCATATTGAGGGCTTTTGTCACGCTTTGTATTCGAAATTTCTATTCTGAATCAGCGCAGCTTTGTATTTTTCAATATAAAACTTTGCCATACTTAAGTTTTGTTCGCTAAAGTTGCCGCACTCCTCGGGCTTTGCTCCGGGAATTTCGCCCGCAAACTTCAAAATAAAATCGCACATCGAAATTACAAGCTCAAAAACCTGCTCAGAACACAAATCTCCAAACATTACAAGATAGCATCCTGTTCGGCAGCCCATAGGTCCGAAATAAATAATTTCGTCCTTTCTTCGGCTGTTTCTTAAAAAAGTTGCAGCAAGATGCTCTATGGTGTGCAGCGCGGGCATATCAATAACAGGCTCTCGGTTAGGAGCTGTTATGCGCAAATCAAATGTGGTTACAACCACATCACCCTGCCTGTCTTTTCGGGAAACATAAAGCCCCGGCTGCAGTTTTAAATGGTCGATAGTAAAGCTTGTTATCTTTTCCATACATTTCTCCCTTTATGAGAATATTCCTGCCATTTTAAGCAGCATTGAAGCTAAGAATACCGAAAGCGCGGAAAAAAGCGTTGTCCATACAACGAGTTGACCTGCAAGTGATGTATCTCCGTCCATTTCCTGCACCATTGGAACACTAGAAACTGCAACGGGAGTTGCAAAGGCAGCAACAAATGCTGCAAAATGCGCTCCGTTAAAGGTTTCTGAAAACAAAAGATAGGCTATACCTAAACCAAAAATCGGAACAAAACCGACACGCATAAGTGTTCCAAAAATAATTTCCCGCTTAAGCTCCTTAACCGCCGAAAACTCAAACTGTGCGCCTAAAACAAGCAAGGCAAGAGGAGTTGCGCTTCTTGAGAGATATTCAAGCGGAGTGTAAATAGCAGGAATGTTAGAGATGCGAAAATCTATTCCCGCTTCTATAAATATAAATCTCACCAAAAGAGCAAGAATACCAAGCACTATGCTTTGAATAAGCGGATTTCTTACAATACCAAGCAGGATTTTTTTAACACTTGGCGCTTCTGCGCCCTTTCTAAAAACCGAAAGACTTATAACCGCAAGTATATTTAGCGCAGGAACGAAAACAGCCGAAAGCAAGGTTGCCACAGCCGCGCCGCTCTCCCCAAACAAAGCCTGCGCAAGAGGAATTCCAATAAGCGCATAGTTTGACCTGAAGGTAGCCTGCACAAGCACTCCACGCCGCTCTCCTTTAGGAGTTACCGCCATTGAAATAGGAATTGAAATAATGAAAATCGCAACTAATGCGGCAATAACATAAACAATATATCCTAAATCCATATCACCTATATTCTGAATTTTGTAAACATTCAGAAAAAGCATAGAGGGCAAAAGCAGCCTGAAAACAAGCTTGTTGGCAGCCTTTGCAAAGTCTGCGCTCATAAGTCCTGCCTTTTTTATAAGATAACCTATCGCTACCACTGCAATAATGGGCGACACGGCATTTATAGCAAAAATCAGTGACTCCACCTTATATCAAACCTCTCAAATATAATCTGCAAATAAATATTAACACTATCCTACTACCGTTCTTCTTTTTTCAGCACAATAGCAGTGCGTGCTGGCAGATAACAGTAAAAGCCGATTTTGCCGTCGTCCGTTTTTTCTGCCATGTAGCGATAGGTCTTGTCAATGCGGTCAAACCCGCCAAAATCGCTGTCATCACTTGAGAAAATAACACCGTACTCTCCCTCGCTCGGAGCAGGGATAAAATACCCTTCAATGGAGCGACTGGGGCTGAAATTAAAGGCAAAAACAACCTTTTCCTTGGAAAAGATTATCACCTTGTCATCATTGCTTATCCATTGACTTTTGGCCTTTTTTGAAGGCATACGCTGAGCCTTTAAAAGTCTGAGCATCGCCCTGTCAAACTCCAAAAGCTCACTGTACCTGAGATTCTTGTCATCAGCAAGGCTCCATTGGCGGCGGCAATAATGATAACTCCAACCGTTTCCCTCGCGGGGAAAATCTATCCACTCGGGATGACCGAATTCGTTGCCCATAAAATTAAGATATCCCTCACCCGCACAGGCGGCGGTGATAAGCCTTATCATTTTGTGCAGCGCAACCGCCCTGTCAATCACAAGGCTTTGACTACCCTTATTCATATGCCAGTACATTTCGCTGTCGCAAAGCCTGAACATAATGGTCTTGTCCCCCACAAGCGCCTGATCGTGCGACTCGCAGTAGGCAATGCTCTTTTCCTTTGGTCTGCGGGAAGTCAGCTCATACCACAGCTTGTGCATATCCCAGTCCTCATCACGACTCTCTTTAATGAGCTTTATAAAGAGGTCGGGCAGTCCCATCGAAAGCCGATAATCAAACCCTATTCCGCCATCGGGAATTGCAATGCACATACCCGGCATACCCGACATATCTTCGCTGATTGTTATTGCCGCAGGATTTACCTCGTGAATAAGCTCGTTTGCAAGCTGTAGATATACTACCGCCTCGCTGTCGGTGTTATTCGAAAAATACATATCGTAATTTACAAATGCGCTGCCAAGACCGTGGTCGCGGTACAGCATTGAGGTTACACCATCAAAGCGGAAGCCATCAAAATGATAGACCTCCATCCAGAATTTAAGATTGGAAAGCAGAAAATGAATAACCTCGTTTTTGCCATAGTTAAAAAGTCGCGTATCCCAAGCGCTGTGATAGCCGCGCTCTCCCTCGTGAAAGAATTGATAATCAGTTCCGTCAAATCGGCTCAGACCCTCATTTGTGTTTTTAACCGCGTGGGAATGAACAACATCGAGTAGAACAGCAATGCCCATTTTGTGCGCCGCATTGATAAGCTCTTTAAGCTCTCGCGCAGAGCCGTACCGCGAGCTTGCAGCAAAGAAATTGGAAACCTGATATCCAAACGAGCCGTAATAGGGGTGCTCCATTATAGCCATAATCTGTATGGTATTGTAGCCAAGCTTTTTTATGCGCGGCAGAACATTTTCTCTAAATTCCTTGTAGCTTCCAACCTTGTAACCCTCTTGCGCCATTCCGATGTGACACTCATAGATATAAGGAGTTCTTTGCATCTTAAAACCATTATCGGTCCACTCAAAATCATCGAAAAGCACATCTGAAACCTCGGCACACCACTCATATGTGCGCTCATCCTGAACAACACGAGTGGCATATGTGGGAATTCTCCTTAAAAGCTCTCCGTTTTTCTTTATAATAGCCTGAACCTTTTGCCCGACAGAAAGTGCATTTTCCCCTTCAAGTCGCACCTCAAAAACTCCGTTTGAGAGGCTTTTCATTTTAAGCGCATCGGTGTCCCAGCCGTTAAAATCCCCCGTAAAGAACATTTCATCAGCGGCGGGCGCCCACTCGCGGTAAACCCAGGAGTTTCGCTCTTTGTGTATACCAAAATACTTATATCCATTAGCAAAATCAGAAATCTTTTCGCAATTATGGCAAAGCTCATTTTTCTTTTTAAGGTAGGCGCTCATTCTCAGCTCAAGCGCAGCTTTATATGGTAGCAGATAGGGGTCAATTTTTAAAATCCTTAAGTCCATAGCGCCCTCCTTAAGTTTTCTTGTCTAATAATATAATTATAGTACACTTTAACTAAATTATCAAGCCGCATATTCCCCTCGATTTTAAAAATAACTCGACTAAATTCGGCAAATGCAACCCACCCGAAATAAAAAAGCCCAAGTGTCGATAAAGGACACTTGGGCTTTTCTTTAAGCGCTATATTTTACTGCTTACTTCTTAGCTCTTTTCTTGGTAATAAAGAGAACTACTGCAGCGCCGATGCAAAGAGCTATCATAACGATAAGGAATACAACTTCCTCGCCGGTAATAGGAGTTTTACCGCCGCTGCTTTCGCTGCCGCTGTTTCCCTGGCCGTCGTCTATATTGCCTTCGCCTTCCTCGCCGTCTCCGACCTGACCTTCATTTTGGTCATTATTGTTATCCTGCTGATTATCGTCATCAGCATCGTCGCCTTCGCTGAGCTTATTAACAAAGTTTCTGGGCTCTTCATAGTTGCAGTCAGCACACTTGTAGAGGTCATAGCCCTCTTCGTCTATGGTAGGAGCAACAGTACCAATCTGGCTAAAGTTGTGTTCGAGCTTAGCAATTTCGGTGCAGCCCTCCTGCAGCTCACCGCACATAGAGCATTTTTTGCCCTCTGTTGTGCCCGATGCTTTGCAGCTTGTGGGAACTTTAGGAACATTAATTTTTTTGTCGTGATCAATCTTATCTAACGGAGTGCAGCCTTCCTGCAGCTCGCCACACCAAGAGCATTTATAACCTTTGGAAACGCCTTCCTTCTGACAGGTTGCGGGGTCTTCGAGAACCTCAATTACCTTGTTGCAATCGGCTACGGGAATTGTCTCGCAGCCTTCCAGTACTTCCTGACACCAAGGGCACTTGTAACCCGCAGAAGTACCGGAACCCTGACAGGTTGCGGGAATTTCATCAACAACAATCTTCTCGCTTTTCTCGATACTATCGTGCTTCCTTAAGGGGATCTCCTCACAGCCTTCCATCGGCTGCATACACATTGAGCATCTATAGCCCTCTTTTGTTCCCTTAACCTTACAGGTGGAAGGAACCTCGGGACAATAAACATCCTTGTTGTGATCCTTAAGCGATGTGGGGTTAACCATATCGGTAATCTCACCGCACCAAGAGCACTTTGCGCCAGAATCAAATCCGGGAACTGTACAGCTTGCCTCCTGAGCGGGAATAGGAATATCCTTGTTGCAAGAAACAGCAGGCTGAATATCTCCGTTTCGAACTTTACCGCAGTCATCGCAGGTGTAGGGGGTGTAACCCTTGTCCTGACAGGTAGGATCTACAGCAGTGCCTGGAATCCAGTTTTTGTGTAAACAGTGATACTGCACGAATTTGGTAGCATCTTCTACAAAGAGAGCGCCGCCATAGTAAAGCGGAGAGCCATCGTCAAAGCTGGGGTTATTGTCATCAGGTCTTAAAAGCCTAATTCCGAGAGTGCAAGCTTTATAATTACCTGAGCCAAAAGAATCCTGCAGGGTTTCAGGGGTTACTTCTGTTCCTGTGCCAAATTTATTAAGAGGAACGAGGACATATCCATCCTGACCTCCTTTTATTGCAAGGCCTGTACCGTTAGCACTAAGAGTAGATACTTCACCGGTA
>JAXJQH010000066.1:0-16312 GCA_036311245.1 Oscillospiraceae bacterium
ATCAGAATTGACACCAGAACCGGCGAGTATATGGAAAGAGCATAACTTATTTAATTTTAAGGGAGGTAGCTTAAATGACTTTGATTGAAAAAGCAGCATATTTAAAGGGTCTTGCAAGTGGACTTGCACTTGACGAAAATAAACCCGAAACCAAACTTATAAATGCTTTGATTGACCTTGTCGATGATATTGCACTAACTGTTGCTGATCTCGATGATGAGCTTGCGGTTGTTTCTGAGCAGGTAGATTTAATTGACGAGGACCTTGAGTCCCTTGAAGAGGATTTTTATGAGGATGAAGAAGACGAGGAAGACGATCTCATAAAAGTCACATGTCCTAATTGCGGCGATGATATTTATATCGACGATGCAATTTTAAATGACGGAGAGCTTCAGTGCCCCAACTGCGGTGAAACTCTTGAGTTTGATATTGAATATTGTGATTGCGAGCATGATTGTGACTGTGGTTGCGATTGTGATTGCGATGAGCAGGACAAATAATTTAATTTAAAAGAGTTCAATATTTCAAATGACATACGCCCCCAAAAGCATATGCTTTTGGGGGCGTATTTTTGGCTTTATAAACACTTGCGATGGATTTTAAAACCCTTTTTTCTTTAAAATGCGGATATCGTTTCCAATAAAACGAAGGTGTTCATAACATCCGATAAGTCGTGAGGCAATTCGAACAGAATAGCGCTGATTAAGCTCGGAGGGTGAGAGATTTGCGGTAATAATAGTCGGCAAATCTGAAAGAAGTCTGGTATTAATTATGTTATAAAGCGCAGAAATTGTAAATGAGGTGGCAAATTCAGCTCCTAAATCATCAATAACCAAAAGGTCGCACTCAACAATGCTTTGCATATTTTCGGCGGGTGTTTCCTGATTGAATCGTTCCTTTTCGAGCGATGTGAAAAGGTCGGGCGAGGACATATAAATAACATTAAATCCGTTTTCACAAACCTTTTTCGCGATAGCTCTTGAAATATGTGTTTTGCCAACACCCGTTCCGCCAAATAGAAGCAAATTAGGGGAGGAGAGCGAGAATTCTTCGGCGTACTGTCTGCAATTTTCTAAAGTTTGAGTCATAATATCTCGGCAGGCAACGCCATTTAGTGTTTCGGGATAATAGCTAAGGTCAAAACTGTCAAAAGACGATAGTTCATCGCCGCTGAGTTTATTTGCGCGTGTTTCTGCCAAAGAAGAAATGACCTCATTTAAGCAGTCGCAGGGCATTGCATTAACATATCCTGTGTCGTTGCATTTGCTGCAGTGATATTTAATCGAGAGAAAATCGTTTGAAAAGCCGCAAGAGCTAAGAATTTGCTGCTTCTCGGCGATGAGCTCTTGATTTCTTTTTCTTATCGTCTTAAGAGCGGTTTTAATATCTCCTTTTTTGCTTATTATTTCGCGTGATATAAGCGCGCCGGATGAGGCAAGCTCATTGTCAATTTCTATAAGCTGAGGAGCGTGTGAATATGCTATTTTGCGATTTTCCTCAAACTGCTCGAGTGCCTTTCTGCGGCGCTTGTCCATAATTGCATTAGCTTCACGCAATGTATCGATAGAGTACTTCATTATTTATTTCCTCTCGTTTTGCTTGATTTCTTTTTGCTTAGATCGGGAACGGTATAATTTGAAAAATCGTCAAATTCTTCGGCGCGGAATGTAGAGAAAAGTGCATCATCCTGCCGTCTTGCAATTTCATTTTGCTCAACATCTATGGGTGTAGTGATGCCTTTTTCCTTCCAACTCAAAAGAATTTTATTTATGTATGGGAAAGAAATCTTTCCTGTGTTATCAATGCATTTTTCGTATGCAAGCTTTATCATTTCTATTGAAAAATTCCACTCATCAAGCCAAATCGGGATGTATTCTTTTTGCTTTGAGGTTAAGTTTCGATCCCAAATTCCAAAGGCGGATTTTATAAGAGTTTCATTATTTTTTTGCGTTACGAGAGAAGTTATATAAGCTTCAACTTTTTGGTGGGTGTTAATTCCCTTATCAACCCAAGAATATGCGGTTTTCTCAATAAAACGCATATTTGCCTTGTCAATAGAAACACAATATTCGATTATCATAACAATAACATCTGCGGCGATACCTGCATAATCGAACATAGAAACCAAAACCGCTGTTTCGCTATGGTTTAATAATCTGCTGAACATTCTCTCTGTTTCCGAAACAATCCATTTTAGTTCCTCGGTTGAATTAATTCGCTCTGAAATTTCAAAGCTTGAAAGACGAGTGGGCTCAAAGGTTTTGATTTTAACATTTTCAGAAACGGAAAGAGAGGTTAAGGGGGTGCTTGAACTTGCAAGTGTGTCTATTAGCTTATTTTCAGAATCGGTTTTATCATCCGAGGTTAAGGGATGATTTTTGGATGCCATATTGTTGGCGGGTAGAATTTCAGAACCGTTATCTTTAATAACCTTTCGCTCCTGCCAGAAGCAAATAGCATCGTCGATATTCTGCAATGAAACCCCACTGATTTCGCTAAGATTTTCGCATGAAAGTTCTTTTCCTGAGTTTGCAAGAAGCACAAGTAGAACCTTAACGTAGTCTTCCTTTGCAAGTTTTATGTGATTGTCTACAACAGAGCGCGGAACGGCAAAAATATCGTTCCAGCACCCAAGATTAATTGAATATCCCATTTTATCAATTCCTTAATTATTTTCGGGGTAGGGGAAACTCCTTTTTAATATTATATCACAAAAAGTTTAATTGGTGTAGAGGCAATTTTTTATTATTTTAATATTTCCATTTTTTCTTTTTTTGTTTTAAAGGCTTTTTTGTGCTTTAAAACTTCGTAATACGCTGTAAACTGTGGTTTACATAATACAGTTTACATAATTATTGTGAGGTTTACATAATTATAGTGATAAAAATTTTGTTAGAATGACGAAATTGTAGAAAATGCGCTTTCTTGCTTGAATCTTTAATAAAAAAGTATTATTATTAAATAAAACAATGAAATAAACTGTTATTACTGCTGTTTTACATAATAAATATTTTCATATATTTGTTTTTTTGCTCATATATTATAATAAATTTGGGCAAAGGATGTATGAGATATGAAAAGAATTATACGGACAAGCGCATTACAAAACGGTTTTTTTAATAAAGACCGTTTTTTAATTTCGCTTTTTGTGGTGCTGGGAATAGGATTGATGATTGGCTCGATTGCAGCAGGAACAAGCTCGGCGGATGATAGCTCTGTTTTAAATCGTATTTGGAGCGCGTACATATATAATCGCTCGGAGCAAAGTGTTGCAGCCTGCTTTTTCGCAACCTTTTCTTCTTGTTTTTTTATGCTTTTAGCCGCTTATGTGCTTGGTGTTTGCGCTGTTGGGATTCCTTTTCTTTATTTAATTCCTGCTATTGACGGAATAGGAAAAGGAATAATAATAGGTTTTGTTTATGCAAAGTATGGTTTTATCGGACTTATAAAATCGCTTTTTTTAATTGTTCCTCAAAATGTTATTTTTTGTTTTGTTATAATTTTAGCGCTTATTCAGTCGGTTAAAATGTCTCGGCAGATGTTTTGTTCCGTTAGCGGACTGCAATCAAACGAGCCTTTTATAAGCTTTAAAAAATATAATCAAAAATTTCTTTTTTTAATTATAGGAGCATCTCTTTGCAGCATTATTGATGCATTGCTTTCGCGTTTTAGTGAATTTATTACGGTATAAATAATAAAGAAAGGGTGTGATATTGCGTGTTTGATATGCTGAGTAAATATAAAACATATCTTATTGAGCAGCAGGGTGTTTCAAAAAGCACCTATGATGCATATGTTCGCGATGTCACAACCTTTTTAAGTTATGTTGATATTTCGGTTTCGCACAATATTGAAGCTGTGTGTCAAAGCGACATTGAAGGGTTTAGAAAAGCTCTTGAAAGAAACGGCAAAACTAATGCTACTATTAACAGATGTATTGCTTCTGTTAAAAGCTTTTATAGGTTTTTAAAGCTTTCGGGACTAAATGTAGTAGACCCCACAGAGGATTTACACGCTGTAAAAACACAGCGAAAACTGCCTGCAATTCTTTCGGGAAAGGATGTGGACAAGCTTTTAAATAGTCCCGATATACACACACCTAAAGGCTGCAGAGATAAAGCTATGCTTGAGCTTTTGTATGCAACCGGTATGCGTGTTTCTGAGCTTCTTGAGCTTGAGCTTGATGATGTTCAGCTTAAAAGAGGTTTGGTTTGCTGCAGAAGCGGAAATGTTATAAGAACTATACCTGTATACGCCGCTGCCAAAAACGCCGTTCAGGACTATTTATTGCGTGTTTATCCATATTATTCGCGCAGTGACAATAAATCGCTGTTTATCAATATGAACGGCAGCCGCCTTACAAGGCAGGGGTTTTGGAAAATAGTTAGGCAGTATGCAGATGAGCTTGGACTTGGCGAGAAAATAACACCGCATACCTTGCGTCATTCCTTTGCGGCGCACCTTATTGAAAATGGTGCGAGTGTAGAGGATGTAAAAGAGATGTTGGGACATGCTGATATATCTTCGACTCAAATTTATGCACAAATTGTAAATAATCGCTTTAAAGATACATATAACCGTTGCCATCCCCGCGCAAAAAGTGTATAATAAAAGGGATTTCAGCTTAGGGAGGAAATGTTTTGGGTAAATTTTCAGGAATGTTTGATCCTACCAGGGAAGGCCCTGGTGTTTCAAAAAATCAAAGAGAAAAAAGAAGATTTTTTCTTTTTTTTGAAATCTATTTTAGGAAATTAAGTAAAATAATTTTATTAAACATTATCTATGTCTTGATGTGTATTCCGATTATAACTATAGGACCTGCAACAGCGGCTCTCACATATTGTATGCGTAATTTTGCAAGGGAAGAGCACGCTGATCTATCTGACTTCTTTGATCAGTTTAAAAAGAACTTTTGGCAATCTCTTGTTGTTTGGCTTGTATTTACTTTTGGTTTTTTTGTTATAATTTTTGGAATTATTTTCTATAATGGTATGCTTGATGGAGGAGATAGTATAATAGGCTTTTTGGGACTATTGTTCTCTATTTTGTCATCTGTAGTATTCTTGTTTATGTCTTACTATGTATATTTGATTCTTGTAACCTTTAAGGTTAATTTCCGTCAATTAATTAAGGACACATTTCTTTTTGCCTTTATAGGGCTTGGAAGAAATCTCATTGCAACATTTTTCATTGCAATAATTTATGGTTGGTTTGCCATAAATCTCATAGTACCTCTTGTGGCTCCGCTTTTTAATCCCGATATTCCTGTATCGCTTGATGCAGCATCACTTGCGTTGGCGCTGTATATTTTCTTTATTCCTACGCTCAGCTCGCTTATAGTTAATTTTACAGTTTATCCCGGAGTTAAGAGATTTATGATTGACCCTGCGCTTTCAAAGCTACAAAAAGAAGTTGAAGAAGAATCTGTTTTTGAAGATGCAGAATAAAAAAGTCCCCTCCTGTAGTAGGAGGGGACTTTTTTGCGATTATTCGTGAGAGTTGCAAACCTCAGGGAGACTATTTTTTGCATAGTATCCTATCTCGGTGCTTGTGCATGCTGCGGAGGCGATTTTGCCACTTTGTACACAGTATGTGCATTCGATTACATTTTCAGAATCAATAAATTCCTTTGAGGGTTTGCCCACCATAACCTGTGACATAATACTTTTCCAAAGCCTCGGAGTAGAAACATTTATTCCTGTAAGGGACTGAGGAGTATCATATCCATACCAAAGTGCAGAAACGTTGTAAGGGGTTAAACCTACAAACCAGATATCCTTTTTGTCGTTGGTTGTACCGGTTTTTCCTCCGGTAGGCATATTTAGCTTAGCTGCACGTCCTGTTCCGTATTTACCGGTGCAAACACGCTGCAACATTTTATTCATAATAACAGCTGTTTCCTCGCTGATAACACGCTCGGGTCTACTTTTGTTTTCAAGAATGAGATTTCCTTCTGAATCCTCGATGCGCAGATAGGTGATGGGCTTATTGTAATATCCGCCGTTTGCAAATATCTGATAAGCCGAAGCAAGCTCCAAGGGAGAAACACCGTCTGTTAGTCCGCCAAGGCTCATAGGAGAAATGTTAATGTCCGAAAGTACGTTTGATCCAACCTTTCGAGAAGAAACAAGTGAGGTCATTCCAAGCTTGTTTGTCAGGAAATTAAAGCTTTCTCTCGGGGTGAGAGTTTGCGAAAGCTGAACGGGAATGGTGTTGACAGAACGCTGTAGAGCATATTCAACCGGCATATTGCCGAGATATCCGTTGTAATAGTTGCTGATTACTGTATTTTGTGAAAGGGTGATTTTTTTATCGGTCATAATAGTGGACCAGTTAACAAGTCCCTTTTCTATTGCAAGACCGTAAATAGAAATAGGCTTCATAGTGGATCCGGGCTGACGAAGCGCCGCCGTAGCACGGTTAAAGAGAAGGTCGCCCTTCTTTTCGCCAAGTCCTCCAACCATAGCCTGAACCTTTCCGTCAAGTCCGACGATTGCCATTGCAGACTGAGGAGAAACAGCTCCTTTAACTGTAGGGAAGGCAGCCTGACTTTCAAACTGCTCTTCAAGAGTATCCTGCATCTTTATATCCATAGGAGTGTATATCTTTATGCCGTGATAATATACGACTTCCCTGGCGTAGCTCTTACTGTAACCCTTTTGTTCTACAAGGTCGTTTATTATATCAACTATAACCTGATCGACATAGTAGCTTTGATAACTGTTTACCTCGGTTTTAAACTCTTCTTTTGCAAAAACTATTTCTTCGTTTATAGCTTTATCATACTCTTCCTGAGTTATTCTTTTTTGTTCAAGCATCATACCGAGAATCATATCGCGGCGTTCTTTATTTTTGTTTTCGCTGCGATATGGCCCGTATTTTGTCGGCTGCTGAGTTATAGCGGCAAGGCAGGCGCATTCTGCAAGGGAAAGCTTTGAAACATCTTTGTTAAAATAGGCCTTGGATGCCGCCTGAACTCCGTTAAGGTTTTGGTCAAGCGGGAGAACGTTTAAGTAAGCCTCAAGTATTTCGTCCTTATGATATTTTTTTTCAAGATTAATCGCTGTAAATATTTCTTTTATTTTACGGTCAATTTTATGTTGATTTTCGCCTGTTAAGTTTTTTACAAGCTGCTGAGTTATTGTTGAAGCACCAAACTCAGTGTCATAAAACTTAATAAACATATTGGCAAAAGCCAGTACAGTTCGACCCCAGTCAACACCGTTATGTGTGTCAAAACGCTTATCTTCAACTGCGATGATAGCATCCTTCATATTTTGAGGGATTTTATCAAAATCAACCCAGATTCTGTTTTCTCCAGCCCATACACGCTCGGTTTCAACGTATTCACCTTTTTCGTTTAAAGCGTATACAATGGAAGTATAGTTAAGCGCCTCTTTATCAATATCAAGGTCGGCCTCGGTATCAACAAATCTTAAGATGTAGATAGTGAGAGAGGCGGCAACGATGCAAGCCGTTAAAACGAAGATAAGAAACATTGTTAAAATGGATCTTCCAATCAGTTTTAATGACTTTTTAAAGCCGGAGCTAGCAGTAATCTCCTTAATTTTAAGTCCCATATTTTTAAGCGTGGCTCTGCTTATGTTTGGTTTAAATTGTCTGCTCATTGATAAATCTCCTTGAAATTCAAATGGAATTTTCAATTATATTTACTGTTTTAGTATACCACATATTTTTCCATTTGTTAAGTCTTTTTTAAAAACTTAATATTTTAAAAGGCAAAACAGAATATTTTTTCTAAGCCTGATGCAAAATATAAAAAAAGAAGAGGAGATTTTTAGTATGATTTCCGATAAAACTAAGAAAATAGTGTTTATATCAGCTTCAGCGCTCCTTATTTTGTTAAGTGGAACGATTGCGCTGTTAAAACCAACCTCAGGTGTGTCGGAAAAAATTGCCCAGACATACCAAACAGATAGATATGTTGTTGGTGTTTATGAAGAAAAAATAGCTGTTTTTACGCAGGGAGACAGTGTTCCTATTGAGGTTTACGATGTATATGTTAAAACGCTTCCTGTAAGCGATCAGAATTCGCTGAGAAAAGGAATTTCCATTCAAGGCAAAAGTGAGCTTAAACGAATTATAGAGGACTATACAAGCTAATTTGAGCGGCGCAAAGTGCGCCGTTTTTATTTTTTTGTAATATCCCAAAACCTGTGTGAATAATATTAATTAAGTCTTGTCCCACAGAAAAGAGGAAAAATATAATGATAACGCAGCGCCGAATAATAAAAGAAGCAACCGCCTTTCTTCCCGATGTTCTGCGATTTCCAATTGGCGCTATTAGCGAAAATGTGCTATGTGAAATAAAGGAAATTCGCTTAAAGCGCAAGACTCCTGTTTGCATTGTAACATCAAATAATAAGCTTTTTTTAAAATTTGATGGAACTGTAGTCGCTGATGCAGAGCAGGCGGGTTTATGTATAGTTGAAAATGCCGATATGGATGATGCGGTCAGAAGATTATGTAATTATTCAGTTCACGCATTTCAAAATGAAATGAAAAATGGGTTCATAACTGTGGCGGGCGGTCACAGAGTCGGCATATCTGCTTCAGCAATTATAAATGCGCAGGGAGATATGTCTGCAGTCAGAAATGTATCATCACTTAATATTCGAATAGCAAGAGAGGTAGAGGGTGCGGCTGATGAGCTAATCAGAGAGGTTTTAAGGGAGAAAATCAGATCTGTTTTAATAGTAGGAGAACCCTCAAGCGGTAAAACAACCGTTCTTCGTGATGTTGCAAAAAGACTATCAGAAAAAGAATTTGGCTATATGCGAGTTTGTATTGTAGATGAAAGAGGAGAAATTTCAGCAACGAGCGAAGGAGTAAACCGAATGGCTCTCGGTGTTGGTTGCGATGTGCTTGATGGATATCCAAAAGCCGAGGGAATGATGATAGCTCTACGCGCAATGTCCCCCGATATAATTGTTTGCGATGAAATAGGAAGCAGTGAAGATGTTGCTTCTATTGAAAGCATTGCGAATGCAGGGGTAAAGCTTATTGCAACAATACACGCTAATAGCTTTTCGCAGCTTAGCAGAAGACCGCAGTTTTCTAAACTGATGCAGATATCTGCTTTTGATGTTGCAGTTATCTTGAGCGGAAAAAACAATCCCGGAAAAATAAAGGAAATAGTTTCTTTAAAACGCCATTGGAGATGATGAAAAGTGCTTAAAATAGCAGGATGTATTTTGATTATTTTGGCATCAACATACATCGGCGTAGGATATGTTAATTCAATGAAAAAAAGGATAGACAGTCTTTCGCAAATGATTGAACTTCTTACGGTTGTTAAAATAAAGCTCGAGTATGAGTTGTGCGCTATCCCCGAGCTTTTCAGACATATTATAAATCAGGAACAAGGTACATATTTATGCTTTTTAAGATACTGCGTTGGAAAAATTGATGCAGGCACATCGCTTAAAAGCTCGTGGAATAAAAGTGTTGAAAAATTTTCAGGAGAAATGTGTTTATCTAAAAATGATACGGCTCTCCTTATGGATTTTTCTCAGACGCTTGGTGATACAGATGTTTCGGGGCAGTTATCGAATATTGAAATGTATATAGAATTACTGGGCAAAAACTTAAAAGAAGCCAAAAAAGAAGTGACAGATAAATCTCGGGTATCAATAAGCTGCAGTTTGTTTCTGGGACTGCTAATTTCAATACTGCTGATTTAATCCCTGACGGAGGCAAGAAAATGGATGTGGATTTAATTTTTAAAATCGCCGCAGTTGGAATAATTGTGTCTGTATTAAATCAGGTGCTTATCCGTTCGGGGCGGGAGGAGCAGGCCACTATGACTACCCTTGCGGGTCTTATAGTGGTGCTTATGATGATGATATACCAAATAAGTGACCTATTTGACGCAGTTAAAAGCGTATTTAATCTTTAGGTGAGAAAATGGATATTGTCTATGTTATAGCCATAGGCGTCATTGGCGCGCTACTTTCGGTTGTTCTAAAACAGTACAAGCCCGAATTTGCTATTGCGGTTTCGATTGTAACAGCGGTGATTATTTTAGTAGGAGCTATTGGCTGGATTATCCCGATTATTTCAGAAATAAAAGCCATGATGGAGCGCGCAGAGATTTCATATAGCTACATTTCTATTCTAATAAAAACAGTAGGGATATGCTATATAACTCAGTTTGCAAGTGATGTTTGCAAGGATTCGGGACAAACTGCCATAGCCTCAAAGATAGAACTTGCGGGAAGAATTGCAATTTGTGTTTCGGCACTGCCGCTTTTTGCTGATTTGTTGTCGCTGGTAGAAACGATTATCGGAAAGGTAACATAAGGGATGAAAAAAACGATAATGCTTTTGTTGCTTATATTTGCCTCGATTTTTTTCTTCAGTGTTCCTGTTTTTGCCGCAGAAGTCAAAACTAATGCAGAGGATATTTTTCCTAAAGAAGCAGGTGAAATGCTTCTTAAAAATGGTTTTGAGTCTCTTGATATCGACACACTTACAAGCCTTAATGTCAATGACGCTTTAAAATACATATTTAACTGTGTGAAAAATGAAATAACAGCTCCGTTTTTGCTTATTTATGCAATTTTTTTGATTATTCTTATAACAGTTATAGCATCAGGAATGAACGGCGGATTTTTAAACACAGAGCTTCAGAATAACTTCTCGGTAATAGGAGTTCTGTGCATTTGCGCAACAACCCTTGCGCCTATAATAACCTGCCTGCAGGAAACTATGAGCTTTATTAAGCAAATGAGCAGTTTTATTCAGGTTTTTACTCCCGCTCTAACGGGAGTTATGGTTATAGGAGGTCAGTCAACGGCGGGGCTTGGATACCAGTCAGTAATGCTGGCGGCATCAGAAATATTATCATCCTTTTTATCAGGTATAATTATGCCACTTCTTTTTATTTATCTTGCTTTTACTATAGCGGGAAGGGCGACAGCTTGGTTTAATTTAGAATCTGTTACTGCCTCTGTTAAATCAACCGTTACATGGTGCCTAACCTTAACTATGAGCTTATTTGTTTCGCTTATTACAATAAAAGGGTTAATAGGAGCAGGCGCAGACTCTCTGGCTCTCAGAACGGGGAAATTTTTTGTTGGAAGCTTTGTTCCTGCTGTTGGCGGCGCGCTGTCTGAGGCAGCAGCAACGGTTCAAAAAAGCGTAGTACTTATAAAAAATACTACCGGCATTTTTGGAATAATTGCGGCTGCAATGTATTTTATTCCGCCTCTTATTAAGGTTTTATTATACAAATTCACCTGTGATATAAGCTCGATGATAGGGGATGTACTCGGTGCAAAGCAAATTGCGGGGCTTATTCGGGATATCTCAACTGTATTAGGGCTTGTGTCTGCTGTGATATTAAGCTATGGAGCACTGGTTATACTGTCAACTGCAGTTACCTTGATGCTTGGAAACGGGGGATAGAAATGGAGGCTGTAAAGGTTTGGGGCATTTCAACCTGCGTAGCTGTTATAATTGGCTCGGTTGTTGCAGCAATTACCCCTTCGATAGGAAAACAAAATATAATGAGAATTGTTATTTCGGCTTTTGTTTTAGTTGGATTGATTTCACCCTCACTTAAACTAATTGAGAAAAGTGAAATTAATCTTGAGGAATATCTAATCACTCAAGCTAATGTAGAGATTGATGGAGTTTCAGAGCTTGAGCAAGATTTGTTAAAAGAGTTAGAACAAGCTTCGGCAGTAGCTTTGTTTCCCATATTTAAACAAGAGCTTGAAAATATAGGAATTAATAGTGAATTCGGTATAAAACCACAGCTTTACCAAGAAAAAGAGGGAATAGAAATTATAAAAGTGAATATTACTATCTCGGACTTGCATATGATAGAAAAAGAAGCGGTTTTAAATCATTTGCAAAATAAAACGGGACTTGAAATAGATATTGATGTAACCGAAAGCGAGGATATAAGCAAAAATGAATGACAAGCTAAAAAACTTTACACTATCCTTGCCCAAAATTTTCGGAAATAAAAAAAGTTTAAAGGTCGTTACTGTATTAGGAATAGCAGGCATTTTACTCATTGGTGCGTCAGAATGGTTTTTTGGAGAAAATTCGGGCGTTTTTGAGAGTAAAACAGAGGAAATATCAGTTAACGAATATGTAAAAATGTTAGAGGATAAAACGGAGAAGATGCTTTTATCTGTTGATGGGGCGGGAAAAAGCAAAATTATGATTACTGCAGAAGCATCTGCGACGCAGCAGTATGCAGTTGATGAGTCAATTTCCAATGATACTCAGCAAAACAAAGAAGAAAACAGCGATAAAAAAGAAAGTCAAACAGAAATTGTAATGATTGAGGGGGAAAGCGGAAGAAAACAGGCTCTTGTTGTGAGGGTAGTTGAGCCTGAAATAAGAGGAGTATTGGTTCTATGTGAGGGTGCTGATAATCCCGAGGTGAATGAAAAGATAACTCAAGCGGTAAAAACCTTGCTCGGGATTTCTTCAAATAAAATTTGTGTTATTAAATTAAAATAATAAAAAGGAGCAGATTAATATGAAACTCAATATGTTGATAGGAAAAAGACAGCTTATTTTAGCAGGTCTTGTGGTTGTTCTTGGAGTTGCTGTTTACTTAAACTGGGAATTTTCCAAAAATGATTTGAATTTAGGCACTTCAGGTGCTGAGAGCAGCAAAACATATGGGGAAACACAGTTAACTGATGTTAAAATTACAGAAACAAGCGAGGCGTATTTTGCTCAGGCGCGCCTGAACAGACAAAAAAATCGCGACGAGGCACTAGAGAGTGTTCAGACAATGCTGCAGGACACTAAGCTTACTGATGCGCAAAAAAGCGAAATTAGCGCTAAGGCTGCCCAAATTGCAGAGCTTTCGCAATGTGAAACAGCTATTGAGGAGCTTGTAAAAGCAAAAGGATTTCAGGAATGTGTGGCTTTTGTCGATGGTGAAACCGCAAGTGTTGTAGTAAGCTCAGATGGTCTTTCTGATGAGCAAGCTGCACAAATTTTTGATATTGTTTTGGGAAAAACAAAAATAAATTCAGAAAATATTAATATTGTTGAAGCAAAATAGTTGTGTCTTTGAAAATTTGTGGTATAATATAAGTGTATATTCAGGGATTTTATGCATAAAATTATATTTTATACATCAAATCTTTATCAAGGAGGAAATATTTACCATGAATCAGAATGACATTTCAGAGCGCATCGAAACTGGCAATCTTAAAATTTCTGAGGATGTTATTGCGTCTATTACCAACATTGCCTCGAAAGAAGTAGAGGGTGTTGCGGAGCTTACAACATCTCACGCAAACATCAAGGGTCTCTTTAAATCCAAGCCCGCTAAATCCGCTGTTATTGTTGACCTTAATGACGGAGTTGCTGTAATTGATGTTTACCTTAAACTTAAGTACGGCGCTAAGGTGCAGACCGTTTCAGGGGAACTTCAGAAAAAGGTTAAGGATTCTGTTCAGAATATGACAGGCATTGCCGTATCAAAGGTTAATGTTCATATCTGCGGAATTGTAATTGAAGAAAAATCAAAAAATAAATAACCGCAAAGCAGCTCTTAATATTTTAAGGGCTTGTTTTGCTGTTTGCAGATTTAAAGACAGGGGAAAACAAATGACACGAAGCGAATCTCGGGAACAAGCTTTTATACTTAATTTTGAAGCACAGTTTTCAAGCTGTGAAATTGATGAAATAATTGAGCTGGCAAGTGAAATACGTGATTTTAAAATCAGCTCTTTTGCTGCCAATCTTATTCGTTTTACCGCTGAAAATCGTGAAAAAATCAACCAAAATATTGCTGCTCTTGCAAAGCGCTGGGATATGAAACGAATCAGCAAGGTTTCTCTTTCGGTTTTACAGCTTGCAATCGGAGAGATAATGAGTTTTGACGATATTCCCGTAAGTGTTACCATAAATGAGGCTGTTGAGCTTTGCAAGAAATACGGAGGAGACGATGATTTCTCATTCGTAAACGGAATTCTTGGCTCTTTTGTTAAAACAATTGACCGTGCAGATGGAAAGGAAGAATAGAGTGTGGCTGTTTTTCTCGGAATAGATACCAGCAACTACACCACCTCTGTTGCAGCCTTTGACTCTCGAACGGGTGAAATGATTTCGGAAAAGGCGCTTTTACCCGTTGCAGAAAATAATTGCGGACTTCGCCAAAGCGATGCTGTTTTTTTACATGTTCGTCAGCTTGGCGAGGTTGCAAGTCGTGTTCTTTCAAAATTAAACGATGTGCCTAAAGCAGTTGGTATATCAATAGCTCCTTGTGATAGCGAGGGGTCTTATATGCCGTGCTTTCTTGTAGGCAAAATGCTGGGACAAGCATTATCTGCGGCATATAATGCAAAGCTATATGCATTTTCTCATCAGAGAGGACACATTGCTGCAGCGCTGTATTCTGTGGGGCATTTAGAAATGCTCAATACACCTTTTCTTGCACTTCATGTTTCGGGTGGTACCACCGATCTTATCAAGGTAACTCCCGATAAGAAAAAAATTATTTTTTGTGAGTGCATAGGAAAAAGCCTTGATTTAAAGGCGGGGCAGGCGATAGACCGTGTAGGTGTAATGCTTGGGCTTAGGTTTCCTTGCGGACCTCAGCTCGAAGCGCTGTCGCAAAACTCGCAGCGCACCTTTAAAATTAAGCCTTGTATAAAGGGCCTTAATTGCGCTCTATCAGGTCTTGAAAATCAGGCGCAAAAGATGCTCGGTCAAAATGAGGAGCCTTGCGATATCGCAAAATATTGCCTTGACTTTGTATGCGCAAGCATTGACGGTATGTGCAGCGGCGCAAGGGAAAGATATCCACATCTGCCTTTTGTGTTTGCGGGCGGAGTAATGTCAAATATCGCTATGCGCACTATTCTTGAAGAAAAACATAACGGGCTTTTTGCTGAGCCAAAATACAGCAGTGATAATGCGGCTGGAATTGCTGTATTATCTAAAACCGCATTTGAGCGGAATTTAGATGAATTTTTAACGGGAAATGAGGAATCCTGATGGATCACGCAATCACCGTTTCACAAATAAATAGATATTTAAAGCTGAAAATGGATCACGATGTTAAGCTAAATAACATCTGTGTAGTTGGTGAAATATCAAATTTTACCAACCATTTAAAAAGCGGACATTTTTATTTTTCTCTTAAAGATAATGAGTCGTCAATAAAAGCGGTAATGTTTCACCAACACGCAAGCAAGGTGAGTTTCTCGCCTAAAGACGGACAAAAGGTTATAATTTACGGACAAATTTCAGTTTTTGAGAGAGATGGGATTTATCAGATATACGCAACCAAAATGCTGCCTGATGGTGCGGGTGAGCTTGCCCTTGCCTTTGAACAGCTTAAAGAAAAGCTTCAAAATGAGGGGTTATTCGATTTATCCCATAAGAAACCCCTTCCGCCATATCCCGAAAAAATTGGAATTATAACATCACCGATGGGCGCTGCTGTTCAGGATATGCTAAATATTTTCTCTAGAAGATTTCCTGCATGCAAGCTCTTGATATATCCTGCCTTGGTTCAAGGAGACAGAGCTGCAGAAAGCATAATGAACGGAATAGAATATTTTCACACTAAAGAAAGCGTTGATGTAATATTAATAGGCAGGGGTGGCGGCTCCGCAGAGGATCTATGGTGCTTTAATGATGAAATGCTTGCCCGATCAATATATAATTCGAAAACACCCATAGTTTCTTGTATTGGACATGAAACCGATTTTACCATTGCTGATTTTGTTTCTGATTTGCGTGCGCCAACCCCTTCTGCTGCTGCAGAATTGTGTGTTCCTGACAGCAATACAGTGCGCTATCAGCTTTCAGAGCTTGGTAAAAAAACGGAAACTATTATTAGGAACAAACTTGATATTTTGTATGACAGAATAAATATGCTGTCTCAAAGACCTTGCCTTAAAAATTCGGATTTTTACCTGCAAGGTTTGCGGCTTCATCTTTCACAGCTTATGCTAAGACCGTGTATCGCAAAGCCTGAAACACTGCTTAAAGGCGCTAAAACTCGACTTGAGCAAAACAAAACAAGGCTTTTAAATGCAATAAATCAAACACAATTTGCGCATAATGCAAAGTTATCCGAATTAAGCGCAAAGCTTGATGCGCTTAGTCCTCTGAAGGTTCTTTCTCGAGGATATTCGCTTGTCACGCAGGGATTTAAATCGGTATCTGCAAAAGAACTTGTTGTTGACGATGAAATTTCTATTCGTTTTTGGGACGGAAAGGTGGAAGCAAAAGTTACAAGCAAGAAAGGAAGCGGCGCAAATGCCAAACAATAAAAATATTTCTTTTGAGCAAGCTATGC
>JAXJQH010000067.1:0-5563 GCA_036311245.1 Oscillospiraceae bacterium
ACCGAGCTTATGGGTGCTGAAACCTATCTTTACATTGACTGCGAGGGCATCAATATGACCGCTCGCGTAGCTCCCAGAACCAGCGTTATCAGCGGTGATGAGATTCAGATCGCTATCGATCCTAATAGAATTCACATCTTTGATAAAGACACCGAGTCTATCGTTGTTTACTAAGAAATTTAAAAAGAGCGGGCATTGCCCGCTCTTTTTTATATGATATTTAGAAATAACATTGCAGTAACTGCAGGCAAAGAGCCTGAAAGCGAAATCAGAACGGTGCAAAGATTTATGGAAATCAGCTTTCCAGAAACAAACTGAACAAGCCACACCGTAAAGAGTCCCGCCGCCCCCAACCCCATAGAACCTGAAAGTGCAGAGAACAAGTATTTCTTTTGTCCAGAGGCTGATTTTAAATAAATCCCAATACAGGTTATAAAAATTGCTATAGAGAAAACTATCAGTGTGAATTTCTCAGCTGTCATTTTGCACGCTCCGTTTCGGTAATGTCGTTTATCCTTTTTGCGAAAAGGTGCTGTAGTGAGCAGTGGGGGTGCAGGTAATGCCCTTTTCCCGAGCAACATTCAGAAGATGGCGATATCTTGAAAGAAGTGCCCGCTCTTCGAAAATGCAGGACTCTATCATATCGTATTCGGTTTCAAAATCAAATCGGTTTCGAATGTTCTGGAGCTTTCTTGAAACATCTGCAATTTCTGATAAAATTAGGTTGGCAGCTTTTGCCTGCGGCTCGCTTTCAGATGTCTTAGGTTTCACAGTTGAGAAAAACTGTTGTAAATATGTCGTGGCTTGCAAAAAGCTCACTCCTTTCAAATCAGTATATGAAATATTTTGAACATTAATTCACTTTTTATTCCAATTTTATGAAATAATGAGTTAAAAATGCGGTGTCAAAATTAGTTAAAAGGGTTTACAAACCATTTTTGATAAGGTATAATGTTAAGCGGAATTATATGTTTTTAAATAAATTTTTTATGAAGGGGACAAAAGAATGGAAATCAATTTTAAAGACTTTTTTCTTTTGATGCTTCGCCGAATCCCTGTGCTTATTTTAGGTCTTGTGATTGGCTTTATATCCTTTTTTGCTTATACTAAGGTTACAGAAATTCCGCAGTATTCCTGCGAGGTTACTATGATTGTCAACGCAGCTCCTGATACCATTGCAACATCAGGAACTATAGCAGCATCTCAGCAGCTAACAAAAGCATATATCGGCATAATGAAGGACCTGTCATTTTCCGAAAAAATCGTAAAACAACTTCCTGCTTATATAAATTATACTGCTAATGATATTCGCCGCAGTATGAGGATGGAAGCGGTAGATGACACCCAGATACTATCTGTTGAGATTATAACCGATTCTGCTACAGATAGCTTTGAGATTGCAAATGCAATAGAGCAGATAGCCCCTAATTCCTTAAGACAGTATTTTGATGATACCGGTTCTATAGTTATTCTAAACGGTGCTAAAAAGCCCACGGCTCCTCAGCCTTCAAATCTTATGGTAAATTGTGCCATTGGAGCAGTTATAGGTCTTGTTCTCAGCGCATGTATTGTGCTGATGATAGCAAAGCTTGATAAAAGAATTCGCACTGAGGACGATATCCGCTATTGCACTAATTACCCAATTCTCGGAACTATCAGCACAGTAGAATGAATGAGGAAAGGGACCTAAAATGAAACTGTTATCTAAAAAGAAAAAAAATCAGACAACTCATAGTGACTTGGTTGTTGGAAACAAACATAGCTTTATCTTTTCTGAGGCTTATAAATCGCTGAGAACTAACGTTCTTTTTTCGCTTCCCAAAGAGGGCTGCCGCAAGATTGTGGTAACCAGCCCGCTTGCAGGTGAGGGAAAAAGCACCGTTTCATCGCACCTTGCAGCCTCTTTTGCAGAGATGGGAGCAAGCGTTCTCATCATCGATTGTGACCTTCGTAGAGGAAAAGTTCACCGTTTGCTTGAAGTAAAGAGAAGTCCGGGACTTGCTAATGTCCTTGCAGGATTTTCCGATGTTAACACAGCGGTATTGAAAACCAAAATAGAAAATCTGTATGTTCTGCCCGCAGGCTCTGTGCCGCCAAACCCTGCTGAGCTGCTTGCATCGGGAAGAATGGAAGCTCTGCTTTCGGAATTTTCCAAATCTTTTGATTATATTATTCTCGACACCTCTCCCGTCAATGTTGTTTCGGACGCACTGCAGCTGACAAGCCTTGTGGACGGTGCTTTGATAGTCACCCGCCAGAATTACACAGACCAGGGCGCTCTGGCAAGATGCATTGAGAACCTTGAATTTGTAGAAGCCAAAATTCTCGGCATTGTCTTTAATGATGTTGAGGCAAAAACCGCCACAAAGGATAGGCGCTATGGCTACTATAAGGGCGGCTATTATATCCCTTCCCGCAGCGATAGTGGCTCAAAATAAAAATAAAGTAAAACCGAAAGGCGCATAATGCCTTTCGGTTTTACTTTATTTTATAGCACTTTTTCCTAAATAAACTGCACTACCGCCCAGCTCCTCTTCAATTCTCAGCAGCTGATTGTATTTTGCAGTTCTGTCACTTCGGCAGGGAGCTCCCGTCTTTATCTGCCCTGCATTTAAGCCGACAGCAAGATCTGCAATAAATGTGTCCTCTGTTTCGCCTGAACGATGGGATATAACACTTGCATATCCAGCGCGCTTTGCAAGCATAACGGTCTCAATGGTCTCGCTTAAAGTTCCTATCTGATTAGGCTTAATCAGAATAGCATTTGCAGCCCTTTGTTCAATGCCCCTTGAAAGCCTTTCGGGGTTTGTCACAAATAAATCATCGCCTACAAGCTGAACCCTGCTGCCGATTTTTTTGGTAAGAGCTGCCATACTCTCAAAATCATCCTCAGAAAACGGATCCTCAATGGAAAGAATGGGGTACTTTTCGCATAGCTCGCTCCAATAAAGCGAAAGCTGTTTCTTGGATAATGCCTTTTTCTGCTTTGGAAGAAAATAAGCATCCTTGTCCTCCTCAAACCACCCCGATGCTGCGGCATCAAGAGCAATCATAACTTCCTCCTCTGGCTTGTAGCCTGCGCGCTCTATGGCATCTAATATAACCTCAATAGCCTCAGAATCGCTTTTTAAATTGGGCGCAAAACCGCCCTCGTCACCTATTGCGGTTGAAACCCCCATTAGCTTTAGGGTTGTCATTAATGCGTGGTAAATCTCAGAGCCGCAGCGCAGAGCCTCGCTAAAGCTATGAGCGCCAACGGGCATTATCATAAACTCTTGAATGTCAAGGTTATTAGGGGCGTGAACGCCGCCGTTTAAAATATTCATCATAGGAACGGGCAAAATATTTGCACTGATTCCTCCGATGTGCTTGTAAAGAGGAATGCTCGCCGCATTTGCGGCAGCCTTGGCAGTTGCAAGAGAAACAGCCAAAATTGCATTTGCGCCAAGCTCGCTCTTGTCTGCGCTGCCGTCCAAATCAAGCATAATGCTGTCAATTTCGCCCTGACAGCGCGAGTCCGCCCCGCATAGAGCTGCATTTATCGGCCCATTAACGTTTTCTACAGCGGTCAGAACTCCGCACCCTAAATATATTTCCTTGTCCTTGTCGCGAAGCTCTCTTGCCTCAAACCTTCCGGTAGATGCTCCCGAGGGGACTGCCGCACGCCCAATGGCGCCGCCGCCCAAATGCACCTCTGCCTCAACAGTGGGATTGCTGCGCGAATCTAAAATTTGCCGAGCTTGAACTTTTGTAATAAGATAGGGATTTGAAAACAATATAAAAACCTCCTTAAAATTTTTGTTCATTTTTGGAAATATGCTTTCAAAGCATATTGTTAGGAGAGTTACAGAAACTATTCGGGGAACAAAAAATAATTTAAAAAAGGAGGAGAGGCTAATGAAACAAAAAATTGCTATTGCGCTTGCCGCTCTCTCGCTTATGACAATGCTTTCTGCTTGTAATATGGGCGGGGATGAAGAAACAAGCTCAATAAATGAATCGAGAAACGATATCTCGTCTGTCGTAAGCGGAAATATCCCCAACGGTAATACCGATGGCGAGTATGATAACACTTCGGGAACAAACAGCAACGGCAGTAACACCCTTCAAGAGGATATTTCCAGTATGATCTCTTCGGGTAATAACGCAGTAAACAGTATGATGGATAAATAATATGAATATTAACAGCAAAGTAAAAATCGCCTTTGCCACGCTTTGCGCTGTAATGCTTTTAATATGTTCCTCATGCAGCGACAAGCGGCTTACAAATTCATCATCCTCCGAGCAGTCGGGCGATTTATTGAATGGGGCAGGCTCAACGCAAATGACACTAACGGGTCAGCCGACAAGCTCAGATTCATCTGCTGATTTAAACACACTTGATAACACCTGCGTCGGCTGGGGGCCGGGGAGCGAAAAAAACCACGCCCGTCCCTCATCGGCGGTTTCGTATAATCAGAAATATAAGGCGTATAACGCCGTTTTTATAGGCGAGGACACAAAAAAGGTCTACCTGACATTTGATGAAGGCTACGAAAACGGATATACCGCACCTATCCTTGACACCTTAAGGGATAAAAAGGTTAAAGCAGTCTTTTTTGTGACATATGACTATGTAAAAAGAAATCCGGAGCTTGTGCGCCGTATGATAGATGAAGGTCACACCCTCGGAAACCATAGCTGGTCGCATCCGTCTATGCCTTCCTGCTCTATAGTGGAGGCGCGCGAGGAAATAATGAAGCTTCATAACCTTGTTAAAGAGGAGTTTAATTATGAAATGCGCCTTTTCCGCTTTCCGATGGGAGAGTTTAGTGAGAAAATGCTTGCCGTCTGCAAACAGTGCGGCTATCAAAGCGTTTTCTGGAGCTTTGCCTATGTCGATTGGAATGTAGATAATCAACCCGATGAAAAAGCAGCTCTCCAAAAGATTGAAAACGGCGCGCATAACGGCGCAGTATACCTTCTGCACGCTGTTTCTAAAACCAATAATAACATCTTAGCAAGAGCTATTGAAAATGTTATAAAACAAGGCTACACTTGGTCTGAGTATGACCTGTAAAAAACAAAGCCGCCCTATGGGCGGCTTTGTTTTTTACTTATTCTTTAAATCCGTTATAAACCGTTTTGTAAAGCGTGTCGCGCATTTGTGTAAACTCACATAGACTCAGAGCCTTGGGATAGCTTAAAATATGCATAGGAATAGGCTTGCAGCCCTCCTGCATAGGCGGCAAAAGATAGGGGAAATCGTTTTTCACAAATCCGTTTCGCAGATAAAAATTTATCCTGCGTGTAGCGATTTCGTTTTCTGCAGGCTCAACCTCTAATATAAAAGGAAGCTCGCTTGCAGCTAAAATCTGCGATAGAAGTCTTGAGCCTATTCCGCCGTTCCTTGCCTTTTCGATAACGGCAAAATGGTCGCCAAACCTAAATGTACTAAACTCCCAGACGGTAAAGAACGCTATAAGACTCTCGCCGCTAAAAAGCGAGTAAATCTTATAATAAGGACAAGATTTGCAAAGCTCATAAAACGCTTTTTTCGTGCGCCGCTCCTCTTTGGGAAAGG
>JAXJQH010000068.1:0-9189 GCA_036311245.1 Oscillospiraceae bacterium
TCTACGCTGCAGGCGATAACCTCTTCAATAGAGCTATCCTTGCAAATTGCAACCATTTCGGTGCGGTGGGTCATGGCTTCTCCGGCGGTGGTATCATCAAACTCAAAAATGCCGGCAATCATTTCCTTCTGGCTCTCTTCAATAACGCCGCGCTCCTTGCCGACATCAACCATCATCATAATTTCCTCTTCGGAAACCTCTTCAGCCTGCTCGTTTGGGTTAATTCCGCAAAGGCGCAGAACGCCGTTTGTGGATTTTGAAAGCAGGAAAACGATGGGGGTAGAAAGCTTGTAGCAGAAAAGCAGTGCGGGTGCAAAGCTAAAAGCAAGCCTTTCGGGATTGTGCATTGCTATCCTTTTGGGAACGGTTTCGCCTAAAACAATGGATATGAATGACAAAATCAGTGTTATAACAATGAGCATAATGCTACGCAGTATGTCGAAAGCTACTGTCGGAATCAGGCTGTGCAGAGCGCCCGCCAGCGGCGGCGCCAACTGGTCAGCACCGACGGCTGAGGTGAGAAAGCCTGCGATTGTAACTCCAACCTGAATGCTTGATAAAAAGCGCGTAGGCTGAGAGAGCAGCTTCTGAACCTGCTTTGCCTTTCGGTTTCCATCTTCGGCGGCGATTTTCAGCTTTGCATCATTGATAGTGACCATTGCCATCTCGCTGGCTGAGAAAAAGCCGTTCACAAGAATAAGAATGATAAGAATGATGATGTAGACCAGCAGATTTCCGCTGGTGTCGGTAGCTCCTACATTAAGTAGCGGAACTACCATACTACTGTCAGGGTCCATGATTTGTTTTTCTCCTTTCGGGTTTTAAAAAATATGTGTTATATAGAATAGACAAGGCTCATCATACAATAAAGTCTCAAAAAAGTCAATAGGGTGTGCGTCTGTTGCGCCTGCGGTTGTGGTAGGCAACGCTCAATACAAGACCTATTGCAGAGTAGGTAACAACAACCGAGGTGCCGCCTGCGCTGAATAGCGGCAGGGTAATTCCGATAACAGGCAGCAGCGAGAGCACCATTCCAAGGTTGATAACCGTCTGCGAGGAGAGCATTGCAAAAACGCCGATGCAGATAAACTTGCCCAGATAGTCGTCTGATTTATATGAATTATATATTGCTCTAAAGCAGATTGAGAGGAGCAAAATAATAACCGCAAGACAGCCCAAAAAACCAAGCGTTTCGCCGATAAATGCAAAAATATAGTCACTCTGCACAGCGGGAACTTTTCTTAGGTTTGCGTCAAACCCTTTGCCGAAAAGCATTCCCGAGCCGAGCGCAATTCTTCCCTGACGCGGCTGAACACTAATGGTAAGCGGATAAGCCTCGGGGTTGAAAACAACCTCAATTCTCGCCTTCTGGTCGGGAGTCATTATATATTGCCACATTACATAACCAATAACGGGCAGAGCGCATAGCGGCGGTAGAATATATTTCCACGAAAGGTCAGCCGAGAAAAGCATAAATAAAAATATGCAGAGGAAAACAAGCGCGCTGCCGTCATCTCCCTGCATAACGATAAGCAGGGTGGGCATTGCGCCGTGTATACAAAGCAAAATCACCTGCGGCAGAGAGTTTAAACGGTCCTTGACGGCTTCAAGATGCAGCGCAAATGTTAATATAAATGAAAGCTTTAATATTTCAGACGGCTGAAAGGTGAGTGAGGTAAAAGGGATTTGCAGCCAGGCCTTGTCGTCAGCTCCCGCGTTTTTAAGACCAAAGAAAAAGGTAAGTCCCACTAAAAATATTGCAATGGGGGCGTGTATTTTCCAAAGCCTCGCGAGCGCGCGGTAGTCAATGAGTGAAATTAAAATAGCAAGCAAAAATCCTAAAACGGCGGCAGCCAGCTGAACCACGGTGTAGCTCAGGCTCTCGAAAAAATATGTAGTACACTTGTAAATGATGAAAACGCCAAAAGACGAGGTAATAAGGCATAACAAAAGCATTGCTCTGTCCGAAAACTTAAAATAGTTTCTGACAGCGCGGATAGCTTTTGAAAACTTTCCTTCCATTTTTACTCTCTCCTTTCGGTGTATTTGTAATTATTATATCTTTTTATAGGAAAAAATTCAAGATAAACCTTTGCATAGTGAAAAAAATGTGGTATACTTTAGGAAAATGATAAAAAGGAGGGGGAAAATGGAAGTTTTTGTTTCAAACAGCGAGAGAGAAACCGAACAGTTTGCCGAAAGCTTTGCAAAGCGTCTTTCGCGTGGCAGTGTCATTGCTTTTGAGGGAACGCTCGGAGCGGGCAAAACCGCCTTTACCCGAGGGCTTGCCAGAGGCCTTAACTCTAGGGACAGCGTTTCCAGCCCCACCTTTGCAATAGTAAATGAATATGATGGGGAGATTCCCCTTTTTCACTTTGATATGTACCGTATTGAAACTCTGGGAGAGCTTTATTCAATAGGCTTTTTTGAATATCTTGAGCGCGGCGGCATTTGCGCCATTGAATGGAGCGAGAATATTTACAGCGCTCTTCCTGAGGAAACGGTTTTTGTGAGCATTGAACAAATTTCTCAGTCGCAGCGAAAAATAACCGTAAGGGAGGGGAAAGAGTGATTGTCTTAGGAGTTGAAAGCTCGGCGGTTTCGGTTTCGGTTGCCGTTTTAAAGGACAAGAAACTGCTTTGTGAGCTTTTTGCAAACAATGGGCTCACCCATTCGGTAACCTTGCTCCCTCAGATAAAATTGGCTCTTGACACCTGCTCTCTTTCGCCACAGGATGTCGATGTCTTTGCAGTAAGCAGCGGCCCAGGTTCGTTTACGGGACTTCGTATCGGCGCTGCAACAGTAAAGGGTCTTGCCGCAAATGGAGCTGCCTGCCTTGGCGTTTCCACCCTTGAGGCTATGGCTTACAGCCATTGTGAATTTAATGGAGTTATCTGCACTTGTATGGATGCGCGCTGTTCGCAGGTCTATAATGCGCTTTTTAAGGGCGGTGAAATACAAAGACTTTGTGATGACCGCGCTGTTATGATAGAGGAGCTTGCAAGCGAACTTAAAGAGATTTCTCAAAATGTCCTGCTTGTAGGAGATGGGGCAAATCTTGTTTATAAGTACTTAACCGAAAATTGCCCTGAGCTTTTGGGTAGGGTGTCGCTTGCGCCTGAGGGCAGCGTCTATCAGCGGGCGAACGGTGTTTGCGCCGCCGCTTTTGCAAGGCTTGAAAAGGGCGAGAGCGCAGTGGGCGCCGAAGAGCTTAATTTAGAATATCTGCGGCTTCCGCAGGCTGAAAGAGAGCTTAAGAAAAAGGAGATTTTAAAATGATTGCTATTGCATGTGACCACGGCGGCTATAAATTAAAGCTTGCTATTGAAAAGTATTTTGAGGACAAAAGAATTACCTATCGCGATTTTGGAACCGATAATGAAAATTCCTGCGATTACGCTGACTTTGCCAAAAAAGTTGCCTATTCTGTTAAAAGCGGCGAGAGCGATTTCGGCATTCTCGTTTGCGGAACGGGTATCGGAATGTCCCTTGCCGCAAATAAGGTAAAGGGTATCCGCGCCGCTGTTTGCTCTGATTATTTCAGCGCAAAATACACAAGGCTTCACAATGACGCAAATATTCTCTGCTTAGGTCAGCGTGTTGTAGGAGAGGGTCTTGCCCTCGAGCTTGTCGATGTGTTTTTAAACACCTCTTTCGAGGGCGGCAGACACGCAGACAGAATTGCTAAAATTGCTGATATTGAAAACGAAAATATATAACACACAAAAATCAGGAGGTAAAAATCATGGCGCTTACACCCGTAATTAACAACCATCCCCTTATCCAGCACAAGATAACCCATATGCGTATGCTAGAAACAGGCTGCAAGGAATTTCGCGAGCTTGTTTCTGAGGTTGCAATGCTCCTTTGCTATGAGGCAACCCGCGAGCTTCCTTTAGAGGAAATTGAGATTGAAACCCCTATCTGCAAAACCAAAAAGAAGGTGCTTTCGGGCAGAGATATTGCATTTGTCCCCATTCTCAGAGCGGGTCTCGGAATGGTAGAGGGCGTTACAAACCTTGTTCCTACTGCTAAAATCGGTCATATCGGAATGTACCGTGACCCCGTAACCATTCAGCCCGTCGAATACTATTGCAAGCTGCCTACCGATATTGCAGAGCGCGAGGTCTTTGTTCTTGACCCAATGCTTGCAACAGGCGTTTCGGCTATTGATGCTATCCGCCAGATAAAGGAGTACGGAGCTAAGAATATCCGCTTTATGTGTATCATCGCAGCTCCCGAAGGCTTAAAGGCTCTGAGCGAGGCTCATCCCGATGTGCAGATATACTGCGGTGCGCTTGATGAAAAGCTAAATGACCACTGCTATATTGTCCCCGGTCTTGGTGATGCGGGTGACCGTATTTTCGGCACAAAATAAATATGTGTTACTCTCCAAAAACCCGCATTTTTATGCGGGTTTTTGTTATGCTGCGTGTAACAGAAAAAAGGTAAAAATTCTTTTATAAAAATAAGAAAAAATAGTGAAAAAGGTCTTGACAATGCCACAATATATGGTATAATAAGTGTAAAGGTTAGAACTTTTACACCTTGCCCAAAAATCAGCTGATTTTTGGGGGTTTAATTTGTTAGAAAGGGCGAAAATCATGGGTAAAAATTTAGAGGTTTCCATGTTGCTTGATTTCTATGGCGATGTGCTCACAGATAAGCAAAAAGATGTTATCGATCTTTATTATAATCAGGATCTTTCGCTTGCTGAAATCGCCGATGAGGTCGGCATTTCGCGTCAAGGAGTCAGAGATTCCATAAAAAGAGGCGAGGCTGTTCTTTTTGAGATGGAGGGCAGGCTCGGATTTCTTAGAAACTATCGCCGCAGCATTAAGGCGGCTGAAACTATTGAGGCTCTTGCAAAGGATATCATTGAGATAAACCGCAAGCAGAGCAGCAGTATCGGTCTTATTGAGGTAAAAGCCTCTGAGATTGCAAAAGAGGCGCAGACTCTGCGTCAGGAATAAATCTTTTTTGGGAGAATAGAGAATGGCTTTTGAAGGGCTCGGAGATAAGCTCGGCGCAGTATTCAAGAGGCTGCGTTCCAGAGGAAAGCTCAATGAAAAAGACATAAAAGAGGTTATGCGTGAGGTGCGCCTTGCGTTGCTTGAGGCTGATGTAAACTATAAGGTTGCAAAGGATTTTACAAGCATTGTATCCGAAAGATGCCTCGGCGCACAGGTTATGGAAAGCCTCACTCCTGCCCAGCAGGTCATAAAAATAGTTCACGAGGAGCTCATCGTCCTTATGGGCGAGGGCATTGCAAAAATTAACTATGCCTCAAAGGGGCCGACAGTTGTTATGATGTGCGGTCTTCAGGGTAGCGGTAAAACGACACACAGCGCAAAGCTTGCCCTCTACTATAAAAATCAGGGTAAACGCCCGCTGCTTGTTGCCTGCGATGTTTACAGACCCGCCGCCATTGACCAGCTTAAAATAGTAGGCGAAAAAGTCGGCGTCGGCGTTTTTGAAATGGGCACAGAGCGCCCTCTCAAAATTGCTAAGGAAGCCCTGCGGCACGCAAAGGACCACGGAAATGATTTAGTCATTCTGGATACTGCGGGTCGGCTTCACATAGACGAAGAGCTTATGGATGAGCTTAAAGGTATCAAGAAAGAAATTCAGCCTAACGAGATACTCTTTGTTGTCGATGCAATGATGGGTCAGGATGCTGTTAATGTTTCCAAAGCCTTTGATGAGGCGCTGGGGATTGACGGTGTAATTCTAACAAAGCTTGACGGCGACACAAGAGGCGGTGCGGCTCTCTCTATCCGCTCGGTAACGGGCAAACCCATTAAGTTTATCGGTGTCGGCGAAAAGCTCGGCGATTTAGAACCTTTTTATCCTGATAGAATGGCATCTCGAATTCTCGGAATGGGCGATGTGCTCACCCTTATCGAAAAGGCGCAAACTGATTTTGATGAGCAGAAAGCTGCCGAAATGGAAAAGAAGCTTATGGAAAACAGCTTCGATTTAAACGACCTTCTTGAGCAGATGAATCAAATCAAGAAAATGGGCTCACTTTCGCAGATAATCGGAATGCTCCCCGGCGGTAACAAGATTAAGGAAGAGGATATTGACGATAAGGCGCTTGTTTATACAGAGGCTATTATCCAGTCGATGACTCAGAAGGAAAGAAAAAAACCATCTATCATAAACCCCTCTCGCAAGAAAAGAATTGCGGCGGGCTGCGGACTTAGGGTCGAGGATGTTAACCGCCTGCTCCGTCAGTTTGAGCAGATGCAAAAAATGATGAAGCAGATGAATAAAAAGGGCAAAAGAATGCCCTCTATGCCTATGGGAATGGGCAGAAACCCCTTCGGTTTTTAAAATCTTAGGATTTTTTAAATAATTTAATGTGTATCTAATTTGGAGGTGAAAATAAATGGCAGTAAAGATCAGACTTCGTAGACTCGGCGCTAAAAAAGCTCCCTTCTACCGTATCGTAGTTGCTGACTCGAGATATCCCCGTGACGGAAGATTTATCGAGGAGATCGGATACTATGATCCCACCAAAGAGCCCTCTGTTGTCAAGGTAGACGCTGAGAAAGCTCAGAAATGGATCAAAAACGGCGCACAGCCCACCGATACCGTAAAGAAGATTCTCAAGGATAACGGCATTGCCTAAAGCGCGTGCCGTTCTCCTAAAGAGAACACCAAAATCGTCCTGAAAGGGAGGCTTCGACATGAAGGAGTTGCTCACAACCATCGTTGCCGGTTTGGTCGAGGATAAAGATGCAATCGAAATTACCGTTTCAGAGCCCGATGCAGAGGGAACTATTGTCTATCACATTCAGGTAGCACCCGATGATATGGGCCGAGTTATCGGAAAGCAGGGCAGAATTGCCAAGGCTATTCGCACGGTTATGAGATCCGCCTCGGTTCGGGCAGGCCAGCACATTTCGGTTGAAATAGACTGATAAAGCTACCGGGGAAAGCGGCACAGCCGCTTTCCCCGTTGTGATTTTTAAGGAGCAGGATATGGAAAAGAATTTGATTGAATGCGGCAAAATCGTTTCAACTCAGGGAATTCGCGGTGAAGTGCGCGTTTCCCCTTGGAGCGATACTCCAGAGTTTCTCTGTGGCTTTAAAGCCTTTTATATAAATGGCGGAGATAGGAAGCTGTCTGTAAAAAGCGCAAGAGTCAATAAAAATGTCGTCGTAATAAAATTTGATGAGATAAATTCGGTAGAGGAGGCAGAGGCTCTCCGAAACCATGTTATATATGTTGAGCGCAAATCACTTAAGCTTAAGAAAGGAACCTATCTTGTGCGTGATTTAATAGGGCTTACCGTAATAAATGCCGAAAACGGCAAGGAATATGGAAAGCTCTCTGATGTAACGCCGACAGGGGCGAGAGATGTCTATCACATCAAAACCCCTGAGGGAAAAGAACTTCTCTTTCCCGCTATCCCTGATGTTGTAAAGGAAACTAATATTGAGGGCGGATTTATGCGTATAATTCCGCTTAAAGGACTGTTTGGCGATGAAGATTAGTATTATGACGCTGTTTCCCGAAATGTGTGAAACGGTTTTAAATGAAAGCATAATCGGCAGAGCGCGAAAAAAAGAGCTTTTCGAGGTCGAGTGCGTAAATATCCGCGATTTTGCGGGCAACAAGCATAATCGGGTTGACCATATTCTGTATGGCGGCGGTATGGGAATGCTACTTCAGGCAGAGCCTATCTATCAGTGCTACAAATCCATTGAGGAGAGGTCGAAAAGCCGCCCTCACGTTATTTATATGTCCCCGCAAGGAGCGACCTTTAATCAGCAAAAAGCAAAAGAACTCCTTAGCTATGACCACCTTGTTTTTCTCTGCGGCCACTATGAGGGAGTAGACGAAAGGGTTATCGAAGAGATAGTCGATGAGGAAATTTCCATCGGCGATTTTGTTGTAACGGGCGGAGAGCTGCCCGCCCTTATGGTTTGCGACAGTGTTCTGAGAATGTGTGACGGTGTGCTTTCCGATGATGTCTGCTTTGAGGATGAAAGCCATTTTAACGGACTTTTGGAGTGCCCGCACTACACCCGCCCGCCAATTTGGAGAGGCAGGCAGGTGCCCGAGGTTCTTCAGAGCGGACACCACGCAAATATAGAGGATTGGCGCTTTTCAAAGTCACTTGAAAGAACACAGCAAAAGCGCCCCGATATGTACGAGGTATTCTGCCAAAAGCACCCCGAGCTTTTAGAGCCTAAAAAACGCAGAAAACCTGTTCGTATCAAAGAAAAAACTATGCCATCTAACCCCTTAAAAGATAAGGGAGATAAAGAGTAAAAATCGAGGTGATCGTTTTGGAAAATAAAGATGCTCTTGAGATACTTGAGGGAGTTGTTGAAAATATTGTCTTCCAAAGTGATCAGACGGGGTATGTTGTTTTAGAGATAGATGTTGCAGGTAGCCTTGTAACTTGCGTCGGAGAGCTTGGAGAAATTTATGAGGGAGAAATGGTGCGTCTTACTGGCAATTTTACTGCCCATCAGACTTACGGAACGCAGTTTAAAGCCTCGTTTTGCGAGCGCAGCCTGCCGAGCGGCGCCAATGATATTTACAGATACCTTGCCTCGGGAGTTATCCGCGGGGTAGGGGATAAAACCGCCTCTGCGATTGTGGCGCAGTTTGGAGATAAAACCCTTGAGGTAATTGAAAAAGAACCCGAAAGGCTTAAATCTGTCCGCGGCGTTTCTCAGTCCAAAGCCGAGCAGATTGGCAGAGATTTCAAGAGGATATTCGGCGCTCGCAGCATTATGCGCGAGTTGTCACAGCTTTCTGTCGGCGCGGGAGAAAGTATAAGAGCATATAAAAAATTCGGCGCAAGAACTCTTGAAATAGTAAAAGAAGACCCCTATGTTCTCTGCGGCGAGGATATCGGAATGAGCTTTGAAAATGTCGATGCCATCGCCCTCCGTTTAGGTTTTGATAATGCGAGCGCCTGCCGCCTGCGCGCAGGACTTTTGCATGTTATGCGACATAACTGTAAAAACGGTCATACATATCTTCCAAAGTCAAAGCTTATCTCGATAACTCGGGCGTTTCTTGCGGCCGAGGATGCGGATTTTGAGGCTGAGCTTGAGTGGCTGTATGCGGGAAATATTCTTATTGAAGCAGAGGTTTGTGGCAAATCTGCCGTTTTTCTGCCTATTTACTATTTAAGCGAAAGCTATATTTCGCATAGAATAACA
>JAXJQH010000069.1:0-9242 GCA_036311245.1 Oscillospiraceae bacterium
ATACTATCTTATATTATACCGAACTATCTAACCGGTTGTCAACTGCAAAAACAGGCCATAGGGAAACGCATATTGACTCACAGCTTATGCAAAAACTTGGCCACCTCAAAGAGGGGGCTGGCAAAACCGAAGGTTTTGACTGGGGGATAGTATATACATTTATATAAAATGTTTTAGAAATTGCTTAAAATTTTATTTAGAAAACTCCTCAATAAGTGCGCTGACCTGAGCCTTAAGAGCGTCGGTGTCTCCGTTGTTTAATATAAAACGGTCGGCAATAGAAATAGGGCCGCCTTTTTCGAGCTTTTCAATTTCAGCAAAGTCACGGCTTTCTGCCTCCTCATTGGTTAGAGGGCGAATGGTGCGGGTTGTAAGGCGCTCATAGCGAACTGCTCTGTCGGTGATAATAGCAACAACAGTAATGTCATCGCCAAAATGCTGCTTTAAGCATTTATACTCCGACCAGGAATAAAGGCCATCTAAAATAGTAGGACCTTCCTCGCTGGCTTTCTCAATAGAGGGGAGAAGAAGCTTTGCAAATGCGGCAGGTCCGTGGTCGCGTCTGAGCTCTTCGCGAACAGCTCGCTCGTTTTGCTCGTTTTTTTCAAGACCTCGGTTTGCAAGCTCGTCCATAGTAACCTGACCGAAATAAATGCGGTTCCAGCCCTTTTCAACGAACATATCGCAAACAACAGATTTTCCACTTCCGCACATGCCCACAAGGGCGGCAATTTTGTGATTAGGCATAATCAAAAAGCCCCTTTCATATCCTAATGTTTTTATAGAAAGGCTATTTATAAAGAAATAACCTCATCTGCAAGCTCTAAATCGCTTTTGTCGTGTGTAACAAGCAGCACCAGATGCTCTTTTGAATAATCCACAGTCATTTTTGTTAGCAGAGCCTTAGTTTTGTCATCAAGACCAACAAAAGGCTCGTCCAGCAACAAAATATCGGGGGATAGGGCAAGAGCTCTTGCAAAAGCAACCCTGCGCTTCATTCCGCCGCTTAAATTCTCTATTTTTTCATTTTCATTGCCCGCAAGCCCAACAAGCGAAAGCAATTCTCTTGCTAAAACCTCTTTATCGGCGTTTTTTTGCCGTATAACGCAGGAAACGTTCTCGCAGGCAGTCAGCCAAGGCAAGAGCCTATCCTCTTGAAATAGAAGAGAAATAACGCCGCTTGAAAAGATTTCACCGCTGTCTGCCTTTTCTAACCCCGAAATCAGGCGAAACAGGGTTGTTTTGCCGCGCCCTGATACGCCGTTAATGCAAACAATGCCTTTTTTAGGAAAATCATAAGAAAAGTCTTTTAAAATAAGCTTGTCACCAAATGATTTTGAAATACCTTTTAATTTAAGCATTATTTTGCACCGCCTTTCAGAACATTATCCGAAATGCGCTTTAAAATAAACATAAAGGATTTTTCGATAAAAATGCTCAGAATTATTATTACTGCAGTCAGTGCAAATAAATCCACAGTTTCAATATACACCTTTGCGTTATAAATTTCAAGTCCTAATGTGTTTTCGGGCAGCGAAATAACCTCGGCGGCTATTCCCGACTTCCACGCAAAGCCAAGTCCCACCGAGCAGGCAGACACAAAATAGGGCATAAGCGAGGAAAGATAAATGAGCCTGATTTTCTTTAAAATGGAAAATTTGTATACCTGCGCCATTTCAAGCAGATTTCGGTCAATATTCCTAAATCCCTCAGATAGGTTTGTAAAAACAAGAGGAACAACCATTAAAAATGCTATAAAAGAGGGAACACCCTCGCGGCTTAGCCAAAAAAGCGCCAAAACTATAAATGATGCGACTGGCGTTGCCCTTACAAGCTTTAAAAGCGGGGAAAATAGGCGGTATAATAATTCAAAGCGCGCTGTGAGCGCAGCGAGCGGCACAGAAACCAAAACAGCAAGCAAAAACCCCAGCAGGATATGCCCGATGGAGTTTAAGATACAAAGCCAAAAATTAGTTGTCGCCGCAAGCTGCAGAACTCGCAGAAATGTTTCAAGCGGGGAAGCAACGATAACGCTGCTTCCCACAACAAGATAAATAATCTGCCAAACTGCTATCCAGAAAACTGCAGCTGCAAGTGTAAATCCTATTCTGGAGAGGAGGCTCCTTTTTTTATCCGACATAGTAAAACTCATCGTCAGGAAGCTGTCCGCCGATAGAAGCGGGGTTTGCATCAAGCAGAGTCTTAAGATATGCAGAAACCTTTGATTTCATATCTTCTCCGCGAATAAAGACAATATTGCAGCTGGGAATAGCGCGCGATACAACCTGAGAGGGAAGAATTGCAAACTCATCGGAAAGCTCGCCTGTTTTGTCAGGCTTCTCATTTGCATAAAGTGTGGAGTGAGAGTATTCATTGAGGAAGGTCTTAACAGCTTCTTCATTCTCTTTTAAGAATTCTTTGCGTACGACGATGCAGCCCATAACAAGCTCGCCGCCATCTGTTTCGGAGATTTTTGCCCACTCATCTGAAAGGTCAAGCGCAATCTTAACCTTGTCGTTCTGCATCATAACATTTGTAACAAAAGGCTGAGGCAGCATTGCAATTTTAACTTCGCCCGCAATAACTGCTGTTGCAAGCTCGGAGTGCTCAGATTTATATTCAATCTTAACATCCTCGCCGACCTTAAGTCCGTTCTTTTCTAAAATGTAATTAAGAGCGTACTCAGGTGTGGCTCCCTTTCCTGTTGCATAAATGGTTTTTCCCTTTAAATCCGAAATTGAGGAAATTTCCACACCGGTTGTAACAATAGAAAGAACACCTAATGTGTTAACCGCGATAACGCTGACTCCCTTTTCGGTCTTTTTGTAAAGAGTGGCGGCTAGGTTGGTGGGAACAGCAGCAATGTCAATGTTACCCTTAACAAGTTCGGGAACAACCTGATCTGCAGCGGTGAAAACCTCAAACGAATAATCATTAAAGGAGAAATCGTTTTTGTCATCAGACATAAGCTTGAGCATACCCAGAGCAGTAGGTCCTTTAAGAACAGCAACATTAACGGGCTTTGCTGTTTCCTCAATAAAAGCGGCTGACGATGTGCTTGCGCTATCCTTGTAACCGCTCTTGCAGCCTGCAAGGCTTGCGGCTATCATCAAGACAGCCATAATAAGAGATACAATTTTTAAAAGTTTAGATTTCATTTTGTTTTATCCTCCTTGTGTATTCTCTTATACTATTATACCATAATAACCCAAATTGTATGTTGGAATTCCAACAAAACTTTAAATTTATATGTTTATTTATTAGCTTATCCCAAAATATGTATAAAATAAAACCGCCGCAAATTTGCGGCGGTTTTATAGGGCTTATTTTGCTGCTTTTTCTGCGAAAGAATTGTCAACAACATCAGAGAAGGATGCTCTCTTTTCGAGCTCGCCTGCCGAGCTGATAACATCCTGCAGGCGGTTAAATGACTCCTCTGTCATAGCGGGTGTATCGCACCAGGCGTCAATGTCGATGTAGCTTTGAATTGATTTTGTAAGCAGAGGGAGGTCTGTGTCAGGGAAACTGGGGGCAACAACCTCGGCAATTTCAGCCGCGCTGTGCTCGCGACACCATTTTTGTCCCTTTGCAACTGCGTTTGCAAAAGCCTGAATAACTTCTGAATTTTTCTCAATGTATGTTTTGCTTGCAAAATAAGCAGTGTAGGGAATTTCCTCGGTTGCCTCTCCAACAGCGGCAACAACATAACCCTTGCCCTCGCTCTCGAGCATTGATGCTGTCGGCTCAAATGCAGTAACATAGTCGCCTGTTCCCGAAGTAAATGCGCTTGTCATCATAGCAAACTGAACGCTGTTATCAAGCACAACGTCCTTTTGGGTGTCAAGGCCGTTAGCTTTAAGGACATATTCAAAGGTCATATAGGGAACGCCTCCCTTTCTGCCTGGCAGAATATGCGCGCCCTTAAGGTCGGTCCACTTAAAGTTATCGTTCTTTTCTCTGGCAATCAGAAACGAGCCGTCCCGTTGTGTCATCTGAGAAAAGACCTTAAGATAGTTGTCGCGACCCTCGTTGTAGACATAGATTGCAGCCTCAGGTCCCGCAAATCCGATATCAACCTGACCTGACAGTACCGCTGCAGCAACCGCATCGGCGCCCTGACCTGTCGAAAGCTCTATCTGTAGTCCCTCGTCCTCAAAGAAACCAAGCTCAATAGCGGCATATTGCGGTGCGTAAAACACCGAATGAGTAACCTCGCTGAGCGCTATTGTGGTAAAAGAATTGTCTTCCTTTTTGCAAGAACAGAAAGAGAGAGCAGGAATACAGAGCGCGAGAATAAGTGCCAAAATTCGTTTTGATCCTTTTTTAAGCATAAAAAGTCTCCTTTTTAGTGGTTTCTGTATATTAAATGCAAAAACAATGAGGTTTGTTACAAAAAAGACTATTTATGCGTGATATATTTTAATGTCAGCTTTTGCGCTATAACAATAAGCTCGTAAAGCAACGCTGCCGCAGCTGCAAGTATGATAACGCTTGCCATAACAAGGTCCATCTTGAAAACCTGCCCGCCGTAAACGATAAGATATCCAAGTCCCGCCTTAGAAACGAGAAATTCACCCGCAATAACGCCGACAAGTGTAAGACCGATGTTGATTTTCAGAGAATTAAACAGTGTTTCAATGTTGTAGGGCAAAACGATTTTTGTAAATACCTGAAACCTGTTTGCTCCGAATGTCCTGAGCATTTTGATAAGCTCGCTGTCGGTGGAATGAAAACCGCTGAGCATTTCCAAAACCGTTACAATCATTGATATTGCAAGCGCCATAAAAATGATGGCGCGTGTTCCTGCGCCTGCCCAGATTATAATAACGGGGCCGAGCGCAATTTTAGGGAGACTGTTTAAAACAACGAGATAAGGCTCGCTCACCTTTGAGAGAAAGGGTGACCACCATAGTAAAACTGCAGCAAGACAGCCTATTACAACTCCAAGAACAAATCCAACAGCGGTTTCAAAAAGAGTTGTTCCTATGTGTAGCAGCAGGTTGTTTTCCTTGTATTGCGAGAGAACCGATATAATTCTCGATGGCTGGCTTAAAACAAAGCTGTCAATAAGGCCAAACCGTCCGCCTAACTCCCAGGCGGCAATAAAAGCTACAATAATAAAAATCCTGCATAGCGTAACGGCAGTTTTGTTTCTGCGCTGTGCCTGTAAATATTTTTTTCTTTCATTTGAAGGTTTAGTATGATACATGGACATCAAGCTCTTTCCAGATTTGATTGAAATATTCCCCGAACTTTTTGTGATCTCTGCATAGGAGCGGGCTTCGCTCCTTAATATCGAATTCGGTATCGAATATTGCCTTTATAACAGCAGGCCTTTTTGATAAAACAATAACCCGATCGCTCATACTGATGCATTCAGGAATATCGTGGGTAACAATAAGAGCCGTCTGTTTTTCTTTTTTTAGTATTTTGTAAACGTCATCGGTAACGGTGAGCCTGGTCTGATAATCCAGCGCCGAAAAAGCCTCGTCTAATAGCAGAAGCTTGGGACGGACAGCAAGTGTCCTTATGAGAGCAGCTCTCTGCCTCATTCCGCCCGAAAGCTGTGCGGGATATTTGTCGCGAAAATCCCAAAGTCCGTAAGCCTTTAAAAGGTTATCTGCATAGGCGAGAGTTTCGTCGTTTATCATTTGTCGAATTTCCAATCCTATAAGAACATTTTTTCGGATGGAGCGCCAGTCAAGAAGATTATCCTTCTGAAGCATATAGGCAATGTCAGAGCAAACACCGGTAACCTTTTTGCCGGCAAGCTGAATGCTGCCGGAAGAAAGCGGTGTGATACCCGCAACAGCCGAAAGCAGGGTGGACTTTCCGCAACCCGAAGGGCCTACAATGCTGATAAATTCCCCCTCGCGAACGCTGAAACTGATATCATGTACCGCTTCCACCTCTCCGTTTACTGCCTGATAGCAGATGTTGAGGTTATGTGCTTCAAGAATATTTTTCATAAAATGCTCCTTAATATAAAACTAACCCCCTTAATGCGGGCAGGGAACTTAAAGTTCCATTTACATTATATTAAACCGAGCGATTTAAAGTGAAAGGAAAGAGAACCTAAAACATAAATAAAATTTGCCAAAAGGCGCAAAGGCTTCTTGACACAACAACTGAAATGTTATACAATATACATATACTGTATTTTGTGGTTTTTTTGATTTTTTCAATTTACAGATAAGAAAATAAACTTAAAGGAGGTAAACAAAATCTTATGACACGAGATCAGATCATTCTCCTCTGTGTTATTGCTGCCGCAGTTGTTTTGATTGTCGTCGCCTTTTTTGTCGGCGTTTCATATAGAAGAAAAACTGCTGAACGCAAAATAGGTTCGGCAGAAGAAGAAGCCGAGAAGATTAAAAAGGACGCAGCAGCCGAAGCGCAGAGAGCTAAAAAAGAAGCGCTTATTGAAGCTAAAGATGAATTACACAAATTAAGAACCGAGCAGGAACGCGAGCTTAAGGAAAGAAGAAACGAGGTTACCCATCAGGAGAGAAGACTTCAGCAAAAAGAAGAAAATCTTGATAAAAAAACCGAGAATCTTGAAAAGAAAGAGGAAGTTTTACAAGGAAAAATCAAAGAGGCAGAGGCAAAGCTTGCCGAAACCGAAACCATAAAAAGAAGTCAGCTCGAAATGCTTGAGCGTATTTCGGGTCTTTCAAGTGAGCAGGCAAGAGAGATGCTCCTTAAAAATCTTGATGACGCTTTAACTCACGATAAGGCAGTCCGTATTGCTCAGTTTGAGCAGCAGATTAAGGACGATTCTGACCAAATCGCGAGAGATCTTATTTCAAGCGCCATTACCCGTTGCGCTGCTGACCACGTTTCAGAGGCGACAGTTTCGGTAGTTCCCCTGCCTGGCGATGAAATGAAGGGCAGAATTATCGGTCGTGAGGGTAGAAATATCCGCACCCTCGAAACACTCACAGGTGTTGACCTTATTATTGACGATACTCCCGAGGCAATCACCCTTTCGTCCTTTGACCCCATTCGCCGCGAGGTTGCAAGAATTTCGCTCGAAAAGCTTATTGCTGACGGTCGAATTCACCCCGCCCGCATTGAGGAAATGGTTGAAAAGGCAAAGCGTGAGGTTGAGAATAAAATCCGTCAGGAAGGCGAACGCGCCGTTATGGAAACAGGTGTCCACGGCATCAATCCTGAGCTTGTAAAGCTCCTCGGCCGCCTGCGTTACCGCACCAGCTACGGACAGAATGTCCTTGACCATTCTATTGAGGTTGCTCACCTTGCAGGCGTTATGGCTTGTGAAATAGGCATTGACCCTACAGTTGCCCGCCGTGCAGGACTTCTGCACGATATCGGTAAAGCTCTCAGCCGTGAAATCGAAGGCTCGCACGTTGCAATCGGTGTCGATATTGCTAAAAAGTATAAGGAAAGCAATGACATTATTCACGCTATCGAGGCCCACCACGGCGATGTTGAAACCAAAACTGTTGTTGCTTGCCTCATTCAGGCTGCAGATGCTATTTCGGCTGCCCGTCCGGGCGCCCGTCGTGAAAACCTTGAAAATTACATCAAGCGTTTGGAAAAGCTTGAGGAAATAGCCAATAGCTTTGGCGGCGTTGAAAAATCCTTTGCCATCTCGGCAGGTCGCGAAATCAGAATTATGGTCAAGCCCGAGGCCGTCTCGGATGACCAGATGGTGATTATAGCAAAAGACATCGTTGACCGTATTGAAAAAGAAATGGAATATCCCGGTCAGATAAAGGTTCACGTTGTCCGTGAAAACCGCGCTATTGCTTACGCAAAATAAAAAGCACACTATGGATTTATTGCCGCAATGCGCGGCAATAAATCCGTTTGTTTTTTTAGAAAGGATTATAATATGAATGTACTGTTTGTGGGCGATGTAGTTTCCGATTCGGGAAGAAGTATACTCAGAAGACACCTTCCCGCGCTTAAAAAGGAATATAGTGCTGACCTAACTATTGTAAACGGCGAAAACTCCGCTCAGGGTAACGGAATGCTGCCCTCATCGGCAGATGAAATTTTTTCCTGCGGCGCAGATGTTATAACGGGCGGAAACCACACCTTCCGCCGCCACGAGATACTCGACTATCTTGATACACACGAATTTGCCCTGCGTCCTTATAACTGCTTAAATAGGGATGCGAGTGGAAATGGATATGTTGTCTGTGATTTTGGAAAAAATCAGGCGTGCGTTATAAGCCTTATGGGAAATGTATATATAGACGGATATGCAAACGCATTTTATGCTATCGACGAGCTGCTGAAAGAAATAGAGCAGAAAATAATAATTATTGATTTTCACGCCGAGGCAACCGCCGAAAAGGCTGCCCTCGCGCACTATTTAGATGGCAGAGTGTCCGCCGTTATCGGAACACACACCCATGTGCGAACTGCCGATGCTTCTATATTCCCAAAGGGACTTGGCTTTATTTCTGATGTTGGAATGACTGGGCCTAAATTTTCTGTTTTGGGAGTGGAGCCTCAGCGCGCTATCGCCCGAATGAAAAGCAGCACCCCCGTTCGCTTTGAAACAGCAAGCGGCCCCTGCACCCTTAATGCAGTGTTCTTAAAAATTGATGATAAAACGGGTAAAACCCTTGAAATAAAATCATTTGAAATAACAGATGTTGCAAAAAACAGGTAAAAATGTTGCATTTTTGTTGACACGCCTTTTTGCAAAATGATAAACTTATTTATAAAGAAAGCTTTGCAGTAAATAAAACGAAAGCATGGTGAAATAAATGGTAAGCAGTATGACCGGATTCGGTAAATGCACCGAGCTTATAAGTGGCAGAGAAATAACTGTTGAGATAAAATCAGTCAACCACCGCTATTTTGAGTTTTCCGCAAGAGTTCCGAGAGCTTATGGATTTTTAGAGGAAAAGCTTAAATCCTATGTTCAGAAACGGGTGGCTAGAGGAAAAATTGAGGTTGGAGTTTTTATAGTAAATATCGAGGCTGCCGACACAAAGATTTCCGCAAACGAAACTCTCGCCAAGGGATATATTGATGCGCTGCGCTCGCTTTGTGAGCCGCTGGGAGTAACAGACGATATTCGCCTTTCAACCGTTGCCCGTTTTCCTGATGTTTTTTCTGTAACAAGAGAGGAAACCGACGAGGCTCAGCTTTGGCTTGATGTTGAAAGCGTTGCCGAAAAGGCGGTTTCGGCATTTTCTCAAATGCGCGCCCTTGAGGGTGAAAACCTTAAAAACGACTTAAAATCCCGCCTTGTTACAATC
>JAXJQH010000070.1:0-9652 GCA_036311245.1 Oscillospiraceae bacterium
AACACCCGTTGCAGCCTACTTTAAGCCAAGGCTCAGTTCGGTGCACTGCTCGCAGAATGTATTCAGTTTAAGCTTACCTATTGTCTTGCACCCTCCGACAACTCTCTTTTGGCAGTTTTTAAACCTACTATTTTCTGCTCAAACGCATTTGATGCTATTATACTATCACTTTAAAGCAGTAAAGTCAAGAGTTTTTTAGGTTTTTTTGCAAAAACAAGGCGCGCTCTTTTATGAGCGCGCCTTGTTATGCGTGTGATATTTACTTAGTGAGCAACTGTCTCGTATTTGGTAACGCCTGCAGGAAGCTCTGCGGCATCAGCAGAAATTGTGAATACGAATGTAGTATCTGCCGAGATTTTATCAATCTTCTCAAGGAAAGCTGCGAGAGCATCAAAGTCTCTGCCGCCGATTTTAATGATAGAATCAATAAAAACATCGGTGATATCATAGTTTCCGGAGAGAAGTCCTGCAAGGAAAGCATAGCACATATCATAGCCTTTGATTTCGTAGCTATCGGTATCAATAAGTCTTGCCTGAGGCTTTAAGTCATAAGTCAGTGTTGCGCCTTTTTCAACGCACAGAACATTGCCCTTTGAGTCCTTAACAGCATCGTGAACCAGTTCGATTAATTTTTTGGTTTTTCCGGTTCCTTTGTTTCCGATAATAAGTTTGATCATGTTGTTTCGTCCTCCTGATTATTTATTTTAACCTTTCCCCTTAAGGAGAAAAGCAAAGTCACTTTAATTTAACTTCTTTAAAAGCTCAGCCTGCATATCCTCATAACCGGGTTTGCCGAGCAGAGCAAACATATTCTTTTTATAAGCCTCTACTCCCGGCTGGTTAAAGGGATTTATAGCGAGCATATAACCCGAGATGGCGCAAGCCTTTTCAAAGAAATAGACCATATAGCCAAACTCATATGCGTTTGCCTCGGGGATATCAAGTATGAGGTTTGGAACGCCGCCCTCATTGTGAGCAAGTATTGTGCCCTCAAACGCTTTTCTGTTTACCTCGGACATAGTTTTGCCTGCGAGGAAATTAAGACCATCAAAATTCTCAGGGTCAGCCTTAATTTCAACATCGCGGTTAGGTTTGCCGATATTTACAACGGTTTCAAAGAGGTTTCTCACACCGTCCTGAATATACTGGCCCATAGAATGAAGGTCGGTAGAGAAAACGACCGATGCAGGGAAAATACCCTTTTGGTCCTTGCCCTCGCTCTCGCCAAAGAGCTGTTTATACCATTCGTTCATCATAGCAAAACGAGGCTCATAGCTGACCATAATCTCGGTGGTTTTACCCTTGCGGTAAAGGATATTTCTCATAGCTGCATAGCGGTAGCAGTCATTTTTCTCAAAATCCTCGACTGAGAGAGCCTTCATAGCATCGGCTGCGCCCTGCATAACTGCATCTATGTCAATTCCCGCAACAGCCATAGGCAAGAGACCTACTGCGGTGAGCACCGAGTATCTTCCGCCGACATCATCGGGAACTACAAAGGTCTGATATCCCTCGCGGTTAGAAAGCTCTTTAAGAGTTCCTCTTGCTTTGTCGGTAGTGCAGTAAATACGCTCGCGAGCGCCCTCTATGCCATACTTATCCTCAAGAAGCTTTTTGAAAATTCTGAAAGCGATAGCAGGCTCGGTGGTTGTTCCCGACTTGGAGATAACATTGACCGAAATATTTCTGCCCTCACAGATGTTAAGAATTTCATTCATATAATCGGCGCTGATGCTATTGCCGACGAAATAGATATCGGGAGTGTCCTTTTTAAGGTTGTTATACATAGGAGAGCGGACAAACTCGATAGCTGCTCGCGCTCCAAGATACGAGCCGCCAATGCCGATAACGATGAAAACATCGGTGTTCTTTTTGATTTTTTCTGCCGCCTCTTTGATGGCAGCAAATTCAGCTTTATCATAATTTTTCGGAAGTTCAAGCCAGCCGAGGAAATCATTTCCGAGACCGCTCTTATTATGAACGGTTTCGTGGGCAGCCCAAACCTCTGATTTTATAGCCTCCATTTCGTGGGGAGCTACAAATTCCGAAGCATACTTATCAATAAATTTTATTGCCATTTTATTACCTCTTTCAAAGGGCTATTTCTTTTCTTTTATTTTACTACATATTAAACAGTTTTTCAAGCCTAACCTATGAACATTCTGACAAAAATTTAAATTTTATTTTAATATATCAAAAAACCGAGCTTAAAATCAGAGAAAACGCACGAAAAAAGGTCATTTCCTTAACAGCTTCAGCTGCCTCTACTGCGTAAGAGGTATACAGCTTGTCGCCCAGATAGATATCGACCTTGCCAACGGTCTGCCCCTCTTTCACGGGAGCTATAAGCTCGCTTTCAAGACTCAGCCGACTTTCAATCTTACCTTTATTGTTTTTCTCTGTCAGAACAGATGGCACCTGAGCGATTTTAAGTGAAACGTTTTCACTCATTCCGCCCTTGACGGGGAGAGTTTTGGGAATATCCTCACTAATTTCGGGAGTTACGATTTCATAGTTTGCAAAGCCGAAATCGAGCAGCTTTCTTGCTGCAGCATTTCTTGTTTTACTATCCTCAAAGCCCATAACTACACCTATGAGCGAAAGTCCGTCCCGCTCGGCGGTTGCCGAAAGGCAACTTCCCGCTCCATCGGTGGTGCCTGTTTTAAGTCCTGTTGCGCCCTTGTAAAAGCGAATGAGCTTATTGGTGTTTACAAGTTCGGTCTGACCGCCGCGTAGGGTGTCCATCCAGATGCGGGTATATTCAAAAATCTTTTCGTGGCGCATAAGGGCGCGGGACATTATTGAAATATCCCGAGCGGTTGAAAGGTGTCCCTCTGCATCAAGTCCTGAAGCATTCTTGAATGTGGTATTTTTCATACCCAGCTCGGCGGCTCTTGCGTTCATCATATTGACAAAGCCATCCTCACTACCGCCGACAAGCTCAGCTAAAACAACCGCAGCATCGTTTGCCGATTTAATACAGACAGCCTTGATAATATCGTCAACACTCATCTGCTCGCCTTCCTCAAGCCATATCTGTGCGCCGCCCATAGATGCTGCGTGGTCTGAGCAGGTAGCCATAGTGTCGAGGGTAAATTTTCCATTTTCCATAGCCTCCATAGTGAGCAGCAGGGTCATTATTTTTGTGATAGAGGCAGGCGGCATTTTAATATCGGCATCGCGCTCATAAAGCACCTGACCCGTTGTTTCCTCGATAAGGATAATGGATTTACCGCCGAGGTTTAGCGCCGAAGCATCGGCAATAGCTGCAGTCTCCCCCGATGCCCAATCGGGAGCCGAGACATAATCAGAAACCGAGAGCACCTCATTTGCGCTTACCGGAGTACTGAAAAGAATAGCCGTAGCGAGAAAAAAGGCAAGGCATTTTATTTTTTTTGACATAAAAATCCCCCTAACATACAATTACTAAATTGTATGTTAGGGGGAATACAGAAATTACAGCGAGTTAAAATTTGCTAAGAAGCAGTTAAAACTCAAGGTTTTTAAGGTACTCGCGGAAATCTGCTCCGATATCTTTATGTTTGAGGGCAGTTTCAACAATAGCCTTCATCATTCCCAGCTTATTGCCCATATCATAACGAGTGCCGTTAAAATCGACGCCTATCATTCCCTCTTTAACCGCGAGCTCACGCATAGCATCAGTTAGCTGAATTTCGCCGCCCGCTCCCGGAGCTGTTACCTTTAAGATATCGAAAATCTGCGGCGGGAGGACGCATCTGCCGAGGATTGAAAAGAGCGAGAAAACCTCCTCGGGCTTGGGCTTTTCAATCATATCGGTAATGGAATAAAGATTATCGTGCAAAGGAGCGGTTTTCATTGAGCTGTATCTGCCGATATCGGCTTCCGACACCTCTTTAATTCCAACAACACCCTTACCATACTCCTCATAGGCTCTGCAAAGCTGGCCGCAGACAGGGTCGTCACCCATAATTACATCGTCACCATACAGAATAGCGAAAGGCTCATTCCCTACAAAGGACTGTGCGCAAAGAATAGCGTGACCTAAGCCGCGGGTTTCCTTTTGTCTTACAAAAGAGATGTTGGCAAGGCGGGAAATGGAAACAACCTCATCATACATCTCTTTTTTTCCCGATGCAAGAAGGCGCTCTTCGAGCTCGGGAGCACGGTCAAAATGGTCTTCCATTATGCCCTTGCCGCGGTTTGTAATAATAAGGATATCCTCTATACCCGAAGCCACAGCCTCCTCAACTATATACTGAATTGCAGGCTTATCAACAATATTGAGCATTTCCTTGGGGCAAGCCTTTGATGCGGGCAAGACCCTTGTTCCAAGCCCCGCCGCGGGGATAACCGCTTTCCTGATTTTCATAACTAAATTTAATAACCTCCTGATGCTTGTTTTTATGTGTATATTTTCATGCGCCCATCATACCAGCTGTAAGTACAAATGAAAAGCTGAATACTATAAGGTAAATGACCATAAACAGCGCAATAACAATCACTTTATTGCTGCCACCTTTTTTATTAGCGAGCATTTTAAACTCTTCCTGAGAAGCTACAGCGCCATCAATCTCAGCACATATTTTTTTGCACTTTTTAAAATACATCCAGTTTGCAAACAAGCCGCACAAAAAGCGCATTGCCATACTTGCAATATAGGCGAAAAACGAAAGGTTTGTAAGCCAAAGCTGCTGTGTGGGATTGAGACTTAGTGCAAAGGTTACGGTTGTATCGAGTGCCTCAGAAAGCATCTCATTAGTAAAGCTCATAATGATGCTCGGAATATTAAAAAGAACGGTTAATACAAGAGTCAGAGCACCTATTCCATACATTTTTCTATAGAAGAAATAGAAAGGGGAAAACAGAAACGCGCAAGCATTAAAGCTTGTTTTACGGCCCGCTTTGAAAAAAGCTTTAAACTGAGGGATAAATCTACCCTGATTTTCACGCACAACCGAGGAAAGCTTCCAGGCGGCGACACCATCTATCTCCTCATTAGGGTCCTGAGGGATAACAAAGGGACCAAAGGGCATAGCCTGAAATCGGGGCGGCTCTCTATCACCATCAGCCACGCGGCCTCTAAATCCTTGAGAAATGGGGGCGCCACAGCTACTGCAGAAAATCGACTGTGCGCCGTTTCTCTGTCCACAGCGCGGGCAGACAGTATCAGGAGCCTCTTTTTCCTCACGCTCTCTGTTTTCTCTCTCCTCTTGCCTTTTTATATCATCTATTTTCTCGCGTTCGCTCTCCACGTCATATATTTTATTTTCAGAATGCCAAGCAATGTTTGCGCATTTGCCGTTATTCTTAAAACACTCACGGTGATGAGGGGTGCCGCATTCGGGGCAGACAACGATATCATCACTTTCGGAAAATGCATTGCCGCAAACGGGGCATTTTAAATTTGTATATTCAGCCATACAGGACCTCCATAACAGCTCTTTTACTATCTTTGTGTTCATTATAGTACAATAGTATATAAAAATCAAATCTATTTTGTAAATTTTTTATATTTATACTATTGCATTTGTAAAATTTTAAGTCTATAATAAAAAGCAACAAAAATCCTTACATATTAATTTTGGGGAAAGGAGCGGATTTTATGAAATTGCCGATAAAGCGAGCTGCAGTTATCAATGATTTTTCAGGCTTTGGAAGATGTTCTATCTCGGTTGCGCTGCCCATTCTTTCGGCAATGGGAGTGCAGTGCTGCTCTCTTCCCACCGCTATTCTTTCCAACCACACAGGATATTCCGATTATTTCTTTGACAGCTATACCCAAAAAATGCCTGAATACATCGGTAAATGGGAAAAATTAGGTCTTGAATTTGATTCTATTTTTTCAGGCTTTCTCGGATGCAAGGAGCAGATAGAAATAGTGAGTAATTTCATAAGAGATTTTCGCACCGAGGGCTGCCATGTTATTGTTGACCCCGTTATGGGTGACAACGGAAAAATTTACACCACCTACACCGCCGAACTTTGTGAGAAGATGCGTGATTTAACCGAGCTTGCGGATATTATTACCCCCAACATTACTGAAGCGTGTATTTTGGCGGGAGAAACCTACAGGGGCGAGGAAATAAGCGAGGCTTTTACAAGAAAGCTTTTGGATAGTCTCTGCAACAAAGGTGAGCGCAGCGTTCTTATAACGGGGGTAATTGACGGCGAGAATGTTAACACCTGCATTTTTGATAAGGACAGTAAAGAAATACACACTGTAAAAAACCGACGTATTAAAAAGGTCTATCCCGGAACGGGAGATTTATTTGCCTCGGTTTTATGCGGCGCGGTTACAAACGGCTCGGGACTTTTAGATGCTGCGCGCCTTGCGGCGGATTTTGTTGAAAAAACCACCGAGTACACATCGCGATACGAAACAAACCCCAATGACGGAATTGCATTTGAGCCGTATCTATATAAGTTGGCAAATAAAAACCAATAGGAAGTGAATAATATGAAAAACAAAAAAAACTTGAATATGTCGCTTGGAGCTGTTTTTGCGGCGCTGATTTTTTTAGCAACTATGATACACATAAACATAGGTGTTAACGGCGGATACATTCACATCGGAGATACTATAGTTTACTTATGCGCTGCATTTCTGCCTACTCCCTATGCCGTTTCAGCGGCAGCTATTGGCGGTGCGCTCGCAGACACTGCCAGCGGCGCTCCGCTTTGGGTTTTGCCCACCATTCTCATCAAGGCTTTTTCGGCGCTTTGCTTCACCTCTAAAAAAAGCACTATTCTCTGCGCAAGAAACTATATCGCATTAGTTATCGGCGCAGTGTTATGCGTTTTCGGATATTACATAGCCGAGGTTATTATTTACGGCTGCGGCTTTATAATTCCGCTTGCCTCTGTGCCTATGAATCTTATTCAAAGCGGTGCGAGCGCAGTTTTGTTTATTGCGATTGGTGTTATTTTTGACAGAACCGAGCTTAAAAGCAGGCTTTCCAAAATGTAAGCTAAAACTCCGAAGTCTTTTAGACTTCGGAGTTTTTTTGATATTTTCTGCCTTGTATAATATCGTTTTCTTCAAGATAGCGGTTTAAATCATTGAGCACTCTTTTTTTATCGGCGCTCCAGAGCGGGGAAACCAAATCCCTTTTAGCGCCGTCCCCTGTAAGGCGGCAAATTACCATATCGGGAGGAAGTAGCTCGAGCGCTTTACCAACAAGCTCATAATACTCCTCTGGCTCAAGAGTCTGAAATTCGCCGTTATTATACATTTCACAGAGCCGAGTTCCCCTTAAAACATAAAGCAGCTGGAGCTTTACTCCGTCTGCCCCGCTTTGTGCTGCGAAAGACACGGTTTGCAGCATCATTTCGGGCGTTTCGAACGGCAGACCCAAAATAATATGCAGCACCACCTCGGCGCCGATTGCTTTTAGTTTTTTTATTGCGTTTTCATATTCATACAGCTCGCAGCAGCGGTTTATTAGATGCGCGGTAGAGTCGTGAACAGTTTGGAGTCCTAATTCGACGGTGAGCGGTTTATTCTTTGCGCACTCACACAGTACATCTAATATTTCATCACCGAGGCAGTCTGCCCTTGTTGCAACCGAAACGGCGGCAATATCAGGCATTTTTATAGTGCAGTTTAGATGTTCTTTTAGCTTTTGAGGAGCTATGTATGTGCTTGTAAAGCTCTGAAAGTAGGCTGTATATTTTGAACCTTTATATTTTTTGCTAATTCTTTCTTTTGCCTCTTGTATCTGAAGCTCAAGGCTTTTACCTATCTCTGCGGCAAAATCTCCCGAACCACCCGCCGAGCAGAAAATGCAGCCGCCGACGCCTCTGTTGCCGTCACGGTTAGGGCAGCTACCTGAAATGCTGAGGCTTAGCTTATAAAGCTTTGTGCCGAATTTATTTTTGAGATATTCATTATACGAATAATATCGCAAAAACCTCAACTCCTTTTAGAGCATTATATCATTAACTGCATATATTTTGCAATCGCAAAGTTTTATGTTATAATAAATAAAAAGTTTATCGGAGGTTTATATGAGCACCGTTTTAAGTAGTGATTATATAAAGCAGTATATAAAGCCTCGTCCTCACGACTGCAACAAGGGTGATTTCGGAAAGCTTTTAATTATTGCATCCTGCAAGTCAATGAGCGGCGCAGGAGCTATAGCAGCGCGCGCCGCCCTCAGGAGCGGTGTGGGGCTGTGCGCTGTTGCGAGCGCCGAAAGTGCGCTTTTGCCACTTAAAATATCCACTCCTGAGGCTATAACTCTGCCTCTTTCGGAAACGGCTGACGGAGCAATTTCCAAAAATGCTTTAAGTGCGATTTTAGATTACGCAAAGAGCTGCACCGCCGCTGTTTTAGGCTGCGGACTCTCAGTTTGCGAGGACACAGAGATTTTGGTTAAAGGTCTTTTAAATAAGCTTAATATCCCAACGGTTTTAGATGCAGACGGAATAAATATAATCGCGCGGAACATAACAATATTAAGAGACACTTCGGCGCCGCTTATTTTAACTCCACATCTAAAAGAAATGTCCCGTCTTTGCGGCAAAAGCGTTTGTGAAATCAAATCAAACAAGGAAAAGATTGCCAGTGAGTTTGCAAGAGAGTACAATGTCGTTTTGGTTTTAAAGGATTTTGAAACCGTTATAGCCGCTCCAAACGGCGAGGTTAGCATAAACCGCGCAGGTCACGGCGCTATGGCAAAGGGCGGCAGCGGAGATATGCTATCGGGAATGATTGGAGCATTTTTAGCGCAAGGCTTTTCCCTTAATGGCGCGGCTGAAACTGCCGTTTACCTGCACGCCAAAGCTGGAGAATTGTGCGGTCAGAGAATGGGAGACCACAGCGTTTTAGCCAGCGATATGACAGAGGAGCTACCCGAAGTGTTCCAAAGTATTTGAGCTGCGCGAGGTAGTGCGCGCCGCTCTTTAAAAGGAGCATTTTTATGAAAAAAATAATATCTGTTTTTTTAGCGTTGTTTATAATGCTAATTCCCGTTTCCTGCGCAGATAACGCAGCAAAAGACACTCTGCCGCAAACAAACAGGCCGTTTTCAGCCGTGCTCGACATTGAAATCAAGGATTTTTCTGCCGATGCAAATTTAACCTACCGTAGCAGCGCGAGTGCAACACTTGAGATTACCTCGCCAAAGGATTTGGAAACACTTGTTTTTAATTTAGAGGGAGAGGAGCTTTCTGCAAAGTACAAGGGGCTTGATTTTCCATTAGCCGACACAAACGGGCAGGCTGTTTCGGCGGCAAGGCTTATTTTTTCAGCCATTGCAAACGCAGGGAACTCAAAGAACGCACAAATTGATAAGGAAAGAGACGAGTTTACTGTTTCGGGAAGTGTTCTATCCTACAATTACGAGATGGAATTTGACAGAATGAGTGGGGCGATAAAATCCTTTACTGTTCCCTCTCAGGACCTTGAGGTTGAATTTGAGAATTTTAGATTTTTAGGTTAAATTTCAAAAAAATATTTGACAGAGCAGGCGGTTTTTGATATAATAGCTTTTGCTGATATATTAGAAACCGTTTTTTGGGCCTGTAGCGCAGCTGGGAGCGCACCACACTGGCAGTGTGGGGGTCGTGGGTTCGAATCCCATCAGGTCCACCACGCGCCCGTTGCCTTTTGGCAATGGGCATTATTTTCGGGCTTGTAGCTCAGCTGGGAGAGCGTTCGGTTCGCATC
>JAXJQH010000071.1:0-3027 GCA_036311245.1 Oscillospiraceae bacterium
GTATTATTTTACCGACCAAAACGGATATCGGTTACAAATGGTCGGTGCATCCGATGTGCCCGAAGAAGAGCGCACAGGAAATGAGGCAAAACCTCTTGTTAACAATCGCTTTGGCGGGCTAAACGGTGAAGAAATCTCAAAAATGGTATGCCTTTCACACAAAAAAACACTTGAACATTGGCTTAAGAAAAGAGAAAGCGATCCATCTGCTGTTATTTCAACAATAGCAACCATTCCGCAAATTCGTATGACACGAAAAATAGTTGGTGAATATGAGCTTGCACATACTGAAATGCATACTTATTTTGAAGACTCCATCGGTATGGTTTCAAATTGGAAAAAACGCGGTCCCATTTATGAGGTGCCTTTCAGAACGCTTTACAACGCTGAGATGAAGAATCTTATTGTAGCAGGCCGTTGCACTTGCGTAAACGAAACTTTATGGGATGTTATGCGAGTTATTCCGTGCTGTGCCGTAACCGGTCAGGCGGCAGGCACTGCTGCGGCAATGACAGATGATTTTTCCGCCATTGACATTTCAAAACTGCAAGAAAAACTAAGAAATAATGGCGTCGTCATTCATGAAAAAGATATACTGAACTAATTTCCGTTTCAATCAAGCGAGGCAAGCTTTGCCTCGCTTTTGCTATATAAGAATCAGTTAAACCCGCCATTATAACACAAGCCTCTACGTTGCGTACAATTCCTGTTGCGGTGCCCGATAAAACCTTTTGGCTTGCGCTTTTTATGTTTTGTTTAAAAAAAGCTTGTTATAAATATTTCAAGGCCGATGAAGATAAGAATAGCGCCGCCTAAAATTCCCGCCTTGCCAGAGAGGCAGGTGCCCGCCTTTCTGCCGATTATAATTCCCAAAAGGCAGATAACAAATGTAACGGCGGCTATAAGGAGTGCAGCAATAACCGCCTGCTGCCATACATATTCCTTAAACGCAAGTCCTGCCGAAAGGGCGTCTATTGATGTGGCTATTCCCTGAACTATCAGCGCCAGAAATCCAACGGCAGGCTTTTCATCGCAGTTATCCTTGTTTTTTATACCCTCATACAGCATTTTTCCGCCGATATATGAAAGCAGCGCAAGGGCTATGTAGGGAACCATTTTTTCAAAAGCTTCAAAATATTTGCTGATTGTCATAATACAAATCCAGCCGAGCACAGGCATAAGCGCCTGAAAGAAAGCAAACATACCTGCAACAGCGCACATTTTACGCCTTTTCATACAAGGCTCGTTAAGACCGTTTGCAAGAGACACCGAAAAGGCATCCATAGCGAGTCCTACGCCTAAAAGAATACTGTTGAAAAATAATGTAAATGTTAAATTCATTTTCCGCCCCCCTGCTCTTGTTTTTCAAAGGATTTTAATTTTAGCATACACAACATAAAGTGTCAAATGCAAATTTTTATTTTTCTATTGATTTGGCGGCTGCTTTGATTTACAATTAAATAAAGAAAGCGGTGAAATTTATGCAACACGGATACAGTCCCCCACCCCACGAAATGAATGATAGGTTTAAGGTCCCCAAGCCTAAGAGCCTGAAAGAGGTGCCCTCCTACATTAAAAAGACGGTGGGCGGAACTATTTACAGATTATTTTACATATTCAAATTAGTTTGGGAAACACAGCCCTGGCTTTTGTTCTTTATGGTTTTAATGGCGGTTTACAACGGTGTTATGCCGCTTGTCGGAACAATGATTTCGGCGCATCTTTTAGACAGCGTTGTTAAAAGCTTTACCGCCGAGGTAAGTCTTGTTATTCCGCTTATTTTTCAGTTTGGATATCTGTTTTTAAACACCCTTACAAGCGGGCTTTACAATATGCTCATTCGCATCACGGGCGAATCTGTTACCAATCACGTAAGGCTCAAGATAATGAACAAGGCTAAGGACCTGGATTTAGCTTCATTCGATATGCCCGACTTTTACGAGCGGCTTGAAAACGCAAACCGCGAGGCGGGAGCGCGCCCCGTTAACATTCTGCGCTCTACCTTTGAGCTGTTTTCAAAGGTAATTTCAATGCTTAGCTATTTCACTGCACTGACGGCGATACTGAGCAGACTGCACTATTCGGGAACTCTGTTCTTTATCGCATTCCTCTGTCTTACAGTGGTCAATGCGGCAGTTTCCTTTCATTTCAGAAGAAAAAACTTTAATTTTATGTTCCGCCGCTCAAAGGACAGGCGCAAAATGACCTATTACAGCGACCTTCTTGTTAATAAAGATATGGTTAAGGAGGTTCGGCTGTTTAATCTTTCGGATTTACTTATCGGCAAATACACCGATGTTTTTAACGGCTATTTTAATGGGCTGAAAAAGCTTATATGGCAGGAGCATGTATATCACATTCTACTCTCACTGCTTACAACCGCTATGAACATTGTTCTTTATTATATGATAGCCACCAACATCACCCAAATAGGCGATTATGCGCTTTACACAGGCGCGCTCAACTCAATTTCAGCCGCGCTCACCGCTATTATCAGCGTTTCCTCTACCATCTACGAAGGCTCGCTATTCATAGATAATATGATACTGTTTATGAAAGAAAGGCAGACGGTTATCCCCACTCTCCCCAAGCCTTTAATTCCCAAAAACCATTGTGGGCACACCATTGAGCTTAAAAATGTTTCCTTTAAATATCCCGGCGCCAAGACCTATGTTATCAAAAATATGGACCTTTTGATAGAGGCGGGCAGCACGGTTGCGCTCGTAGGGCTAAACGGCGCAGGAAAAACCACCCTTATAAAGCTCATCACAAGGCTCTATGACCCTACCGAGGGAGTTATCCTTTTAGACGGCAGGGACATTCGCGAATATGACACACGCGAGCTTTACAGGCTTTTTGGAATTATATTCCAGGATTTTGGCAAGTATGCTGAAAGCGCGGGCGACAATATCGCATTCGGGCGCATATCACGCCAAAAGAACGCTCTGGAGGTTAAAGAGGCTGCCCTTAACTCAGGAGCAGATGCCTTCATAGAAAAGCTCCCGCAGGGCTATGACACTCCTCTGA
>JAXJQH010000072.1:0-3243 GCA_036311245.1 Oscillospiraceae bacterium
AATTACTTATTGAAAATTTGTCAATAGATAAGTTACTTGCAATATCCTTGGCGGTATAACTCGTCGCAGATTTTTTTAAAAACGGGAGCGCAGCTTGCGGCGCCCGAGTTTCCGCCCTCGCATAGAACAACTATAGCATATTTGGGATTTTCGGCAGGATAAAAGCCCGAAAACCAAGCCTGAACAAGGCTTTGTCCGTCTACAGTCCACCCCGTTTCCGCCGAGGCAGTTTTTCCGCCTGCCAAAAGAGTTTGCGGTGCGGCAGAGCGTCCTGTACCCGAGGTTACGGTGTATACCATATACTCACAAATCTTCTTTGCAACATCCTCACTTATTACCCGAGTTTTTTTAGCCTCTGATTTTGTACTCAGAATATTTTTATTTTTATCAACCTCGCCCAAAACAAGCGTTGGCTCAACGAGATATCCGCCGTTTGCCACAATGCTGATTATTTTAGCGATGTGAACGGGGGTTGCCATTAAAGCGCCCTGACCAAAACTAATGTTTGCAAGGTCGCCGCTGTTTACAATTTCATCAGAAGATGGGAGCGTTCCTGATGCTGTAACAATACCGGGACAAAGCTCAATGCTCTTTCCCAATCCAAACAGAGAGGATAGGGAAATCAGTCGCTCCTTTCCTATAGCAGCTCCAAGCCTGATAAAATATGGATTGCAGGAGTTTGCAAATGCGGTTTTTAGCGTTAAATATCCGTGCCCTTCCTGCTTGTGACAGCTAAATGGCATACTGTTAATTTCAAGAGTGCCACTGCAGTTGTGCCCAAATGACGGCGAAATCCCCTTAGAGAGTGCGGCAGCCGAAACAATTATCTTGTAGGTAGAGCCAATGTTGTAGGCGCATAGATTTCTGTTTAATAAGGCACTGTCATTTGAATTTATGCTCGAAGCTATATTAGACCTGTTGTATTCGGGAACACTGACTCCTGCAAGTATTTCTCCGTTTTCAACATCTGTTATAAGAATACTTCCGTTTCCGGTAAGAAGCGCCGCTGCCGACTGCGCAATTTTCTGAATTCCTGCATCAAGCGTAAGAGCCACTCCCGCAGCCGTTGCATACCCCTTATCAGAAACAGTTGGCTCAATTCCAACAAGAGCCCGCCCGGCTGCATCAATAGGATAGCTTACGGAAAGCGAAGCACTTTGTGTGGAAAGTAGCTCATCATAGGCTTTTTCAATCCCCGATATCCCATTGGAAAGAGAGGGGTCGCAGTAGCCGACAAAATGAACTGCAAGCGGGTTGTTACTGTAGCGTCTGCGAACAAGATGAATTTTAACATCCGGACTATCCATAAGGAAACTGTTGCTTTCAAATGTAAACGGCTTTCCCTCACGGAATTTGCCGCTTATCTTTTCAAATTCCTCCTCAGACAAAACTGAGTGAAGATAAGCACGGCTTTCTATAGACGGCAAAACCGCAACCTTGTAGGTTTTCTCGTTAGAAACAAGAGGCTCAAGGTTGCGGTCGTAAATCATTCCGCGGCTTTTGTCAATGACTATATGATAACTATTGCCGGTTTGTGCGGTATAAACTTCAGCCTGATTTTCGCTTATGTCATAAATGCGGAAAATCAGCGCAGAGAAGCTGAAAAGAATAAATGAAAATAAAATAACCGTTCTCTTTATTGACATAAAATACACCTCTTTATGGGTGTATTTTGCCCAAAATAAAGAATTTTAACGCTTATTTTATGCTCCAATCAATAGGATCAATGCTGTTCTTAATTAAAAAATCATTTGCTTTTGAAAAATGCTTGCAGCCAAAAAATCCGTTATATGCCGAGAGTGGACTTGGATGCGGCGCTGTCAGCTTTAAATGAATGGGGTTTGTAATCAGCGCAGCTTTTGCCTTGGCATTAGCTCCCCATAAAACAAAAACGATAGGCTCTTTTCTTTGATTTAAAGCAGAAATAACAGCGTCGGTGAAAATTTCCCAGCCTTGTCCTCGATGGCTGTTTGGCTGCCCCTCGCGAACTGTCAGAGCGGTGTTTAAAAGCAGTACGCCGTTTTTTGCCCAATCGGTAAGCTCGCCGTGACAAGGCAACTCATAGCCCATATCATCTTTAAGTTCTTTAAAAATATTAACAAGAGAGGGAGGGGGAGTAACGCCTTTTTTTACAGAAAAACACAAGCCGTGCGCTTGACCTGCGCCGTGATAAGGATCCTGACCGAGAATAACGGCCTTAACAGAACTGTAGGAAGTGTACCTGAGCGCATTAAATATGTCATACATATCGGGATATATTTTACGGGAAAGATATTCCTTTTTCAGAAATGCGCGAAGCTGTTTGTAATAAGGCTTTTCAAATTCGCCGCCGATAATTTCATCCCATTCGTTTCCGATAACTACCATATGTCACCTCTTAAATAGATTATTTAAAATATATATCATTAATTTTTTTGTGTCAAGTGAGCAGAAAGCTGTTTTTAGGTTGACGGAAAGAAAGATAAGTGGTAAAATATAATGAAATATAATGTGTTTGGAGGAAAAGAAAATGCCGGCAAAGGTGTTTTTGATTGCACATAGCATAAGCCCCGTAAAAACTGTTGCGCAAGCAGCAAAGCTTTGCTATTCGAGTAGTAATATCGGCGAACTTGGTAATAATTTAACTGAAGAGAAAGCGGCAGAGTTTGTAGAAATGCTCTCCGATCTGGGCCACGAAAGTCCGCTCGAGCACGCAAGCTTCACCTTTGGAATTGAGGGAGTTTCGCGCGCGCTGCTTGCCCAGATAACAAGACATAGAATAGCTTCCTACAGCGTTAAAAGCCAGCGCTATGTTAATGAAAAGATGTTTGATTTTGTCCTCCCTCCCGAAATAGAAAAGAATGAAGAGGCAAAGGAAATATTTCTTAAATCTATGCAGGATGCACAGGCGTCTTATGATAAGCTTGCCGAAATTTTAACTGTACATCACACAAAAGAGCTGATGGCACAGGGTAGGGACGAAAAGCAGGCGAGAAAAGCTGCAGAGAAGATTGCAAATGAAGATGCAAGATTTGTTCTCCCCAATGCCTGCGAAACCAAAATGGTTGTTACTATGAACACCCGCAGCCTGCTTAACTTTTTCCGTCACCGCTGCTGCAACCGCGCTCAGTGGGAAATCCGTGATGTTGCCGAGCAGATGCTCAGGGAGGTCTGCAAGGTGGCTCCCGAGCTGTTTTCCAAAGCGGGTCCTGCTTGTGCATACGGTCCCTGCTGTGAAGGAAAATGACCTGCGGAAAGGCTTTA
>JAXJQH010000073.1:0-12879 GCA_036311245.1 Oscillospiraceae bacterium
AATCTTAGACGGTGTATTCTCCCATACGGGAAGTAACAGTGTTTATTTTGACGCTGAGAATGTTTTTGGAAACGGCGCAGTAAGTTGCCCCGACTCGCCCTACCGCGAGTGGTTCTACTTTCAGCATTATCCTGACACATATACCTCTTGGTGGGGCATAAAAACTCTGCCCTGCGTAAATGAAATGAATGAAAGCTACAGAGAGTATATCTATGGCGGGCAGGATAGCGTAGTAGCGCATTGGCTGCGCGCGGGGGCGGATGGATTTCGCCTCGATGTTGCTGATGAGCTTCCCGATGAGTTTATAGCGGGGCTTCGCTCCCGACTCAAAGAGATAAAAAGCGATGCACTACTCATCGGCGAGGTGTGGGAGGATGCCTCTAATAAGATAAGCTATGGGCAGCGCCGCCGATATTTTTCACACGGCGAGCTTGACAGCGTTATGAACTATCCTTTCAGAAATGCGATACTCGATTTTGTAGTAGGAAATGACAGCGGAGAAAATCTCTCAAAAACAGTGCTTACAATTTGCGAAAATTATCCGAGACAGGTTGTAAATGTTCTTATGAACAGCCTTTCAACCCACGACACTCCGAGGGCGCTTTCGCTCCTCGGCGCCTCTAGAGTGCCCGAAAGTAAAGAGGAGCGTGCGCTTTTCAGGTTATCGGAAGAGCAACGCGCTCTCGCAGAGGCGCGCCTTAAATGCGCCGCCTTTTTGCAGTTTACTCTGCCTGGGATGCCCTGCGTTTATTATGGCGATGAAATCGGTACTGAGGGTTTAGAAGACCCCTTCTGCCGCACCTTTTTTGATTGGGAGCGGGAGAAAAAATCTTCGCTGCGGGCATTTTTTGAAAGGCTTTCCCGCTTTAGAAACAAAAATGAGGCCCTGCTCTTTGGAGAAACCGAGATAGAATGTGCAGGGAGCGGCGTTGTATGCCTTTCGCGCCGCGGGAAAAAGGACGGCATTACCTCTTATGTCAACTGCTCGCAGCAGAGCTTTGAAATAAACTCTGCGCAAAAGCCGGCTTTTAGCGAGAACATAAGTATTAAAGATGGGAAAATAATAATAGAGCCGTATGGCTTTGCGGCATTTAAAATAAGGCGGTAAAAAGGGGGATAGCAGATGGAAAGACAGTATTTGTGCATAGATTTTAAGTCCTTTTATGCCTCGGTTGAGTGCGTAGAGAGAGGGCTTGACCCTATGACTGCAAGTCTTGTAGTTGCAGACCCCGAGCGCTGCGACACCACCATCTGCCTTGCCGTTTCTCCTGCTCTAAAAAAGCTCGGAGTTAAAAACCGATGCCGCATTTTTGAAATCCCAAAGCACCTTGAGTATATAAAGGCGCCGCCCCGAATGAGGCTGTATATTGAATATTCTGCCGAGATTTACGGGGTTTATCTTAAATATCTTTCCAAAGATGATATCTATATTTATTCTATCGACGAGGCTTTTTTGGATGTCACCGATTATCTTTCTATGTACCGCCTTACAGCGCGTGAGCTTGGCGAGCGCATAAGGCAGGATATTTTAAAAACAACCAAAATCCCGTCGGCTTTCGGCGTTGGCACAAACCTTTATCTTGCCAAAATTGCGCTTGACATAACCGCCAAGCATAGTAGCGAGTTTGTCGGCGAGCTTGACGAGGAAAAATACAGGCGAGAGCTTTGGGACCACCGCCCCTTAACCGATTTCTGGCGCATTGGCGCGGGAACGGCAAAAAGGCTCGAGGAACGCGGTATTTACACAATGCGCGATATAACACGTACTTCACCGAAGACTCTTGAAAAGCTTCTGGGTGTGGACTATGAAATTCTTTTAGACCACGCCTATGGTAGAGAGCCTGTCACCATAGCCGATATAAAGGCATACAAGGCTCAGAGCCACAGCCTAAGCTCAGGTCAGGTGCTCTCGCGCGATTATAATTTTTCTGAGGCGCTTACTATAGTAAAGGAAATGGCAGATAACCTTTGCTTAGAGCTTTTTGATGAGGGGCTTGTAACGAGGTCCATTACCTTGAGTGTGGTATACTCAGGGGTAGAGCGCAGGCAGTCGCGCGGCAGCCTGCGGCTTGAAGATTATACTAATTCGGCGCAGACCCTCATTTTTTCTGCCGCAAAGCTTTTTGAAAGAGTAATGGAGAAAAATGCAGTTATCCGAAAGATAACTCTTGTCTATAACGATGTGATCGAGGAGGGCTTTGCGCAGTATAACCTATTCAGCAGTCAGCCCACAAAGGAAAAAGAGCGCAGACAGATGCAGGCGGTAAGCAGCATTAAAAAGAGATTTGGAAAGAATGCCATTCTCAGAGGTCTTGACCTTAAAAAAGAGGCTACCGCAAGGGAGAGAAACCGCCAGATAGGCGGTCACAAAAGCGGCGGTGACAGTTTTGAGAAAAAGGGGGATAGTGATGAAAATAAGTGATAGAGCCAAGATTTTTTCGTCGTTTTCTCCCCTTAAGGGATTTTATGAGGAAATAGTCAAAAGGGAAAAGGTTGTTCTTCCCAAAGCCGAGCTTGCCGATGACAGAATAGCGGAAATTGACTTTATTCTGCATGAGATAAAGGTCGGCGATATGGTGAGAATTGTGCATTACAGCGGCGGCGAGTATATAAAAACGCTCGGCTGCGTAAGCCGCTTTGAGCCGGAGGAAAAAGCGTTGCACATTGCCAAAACCCAAATAAAATTTGAAGATATTTATGACCTTTCGTTTGCAGACTGAGGGGCAAGGCTTTGCCTTGCCGCTCGGTCACTTTTTTTGCCCGCTCTATTGATTTGAGGGGATATTTTGGTATAATAATTATAAGAGAGGATGACATAAAATGGATATAAAAGACGTACTAACTCGCATTGACCACACTCTGCTCTCGCAGACGGCTACTCTTGATGACATAAAGAGCCTCTGCGATGATGCGCGCAGATTTAAAACTGCCTCTGTCTGCATTGCCCCCTCTTTTGTAAAAGAGGCAAAGGCATATGTAGGGGAGAGTGTGAAAATTTGCACAGTTATAGGTTTCCCCAACGGCTACAGCACACAGGCCGTAAAATGCTTTGAGGCGCGCGATGCTATAGAAAATGGTGCCGATGAAATTGATATGGTTATCAATATAGGCCTTGTCAAGGATAAGAGATTTGATGATATTCTCAGCGAGATAAAGGCTGTAAAAGAGGCGTGTGGGGATAAGGTACTTAAAGTCATTATCGAAACCTGTCTGCTTTCTGAGGATGAGAAAATAAGGATGTGCAAAATAGTGTCAGACTCGGGCGCAGATTTTATAAAAACATCAACAGGCTTTTCTACCGCGGGAGCAACCTTTGAGGATGTTGCACTTTTAAAAAAGCACTGTGCGCCGCATCTTAAAATCAAGGCGGCGGGTGGAATTTCATCAATTGCAGATGCAGAGAAATTTATAGAGCTTTCGGCCGAGAGGCTCGGCACAAGCCGAATTGTTAAAATATTAAAGCAAAAGGAGAATGAAAATGCAAAAGCCTTATCCGACACCGCATATTAATGCAAAGCCTGAGGACTTTGCAAAAACCGTTCTTATGCCGGGGGACCCCCTGCGTGCAAAATTCATTGCTGAAACTTTTCTCGAAAATGCAGAGCTTGTAAACAATGTAAGAGGCATTGGCGGCTACACAGGATTTTATAAGGGTGAGCGGGTTTCGGTTATGGCAAGCGGAATGGGTATGCCCTCTATGGGGATATATTCCTATGAGCTGTTTAGGTTTTTCGAGGTTGAAAACATTATCCGCATAGGCTCGGCGGGCGCTATAAACCCTGATATCCGCGTGCGTGATATCGTTGTGGGAATGGGCGCCTGCACCAACTCAAATTTTGCTCAGCAGTATAGACTTCCCGGGACATTTGCCCCCATCTGCAGCTACAAGCTGCTTAAAGCCTGCACACAGACGGCAGACGAAATGGGACTTAATCTGCACATCGGCAACCTCTATTCGTCTGACACTTTTTATAATGATGAGGAAGGTCTGCCACCCGAAATGCGCTCGGCTGCGCTCTTTGGCAAGATGGGAGTAATGGCGGTTGAAATGGAGGCGGCGGCGCTTTATATGAATGCGGCGCGCCTTAACAAAAATGCGCTCGCCATCTGCACCATCTCCGACCATATTTTAACGGGCGAGGCAACAAGTGCCGAGCAGCGACAAAATTCCTTTACAGAAATGATGGAGCTTGCTTTAAATACTGCGATAAAGCTTTAATGAAAGGTTTTTATATGAAAAGAGTTTTCCTTTTTGTTCTCGACTCCTTAGGAATAGGCGCGATGCCAGATGCAGAGCGCTTTGGCGACAGTAGTGACTGCAACACCTTAAAACGAATATCTAAGTCAAGACATTTTAGCGTTAAGAATCTCTGCGCTCTGGGACTTGGAAATATTGAGGGAGTAGAATATCTGCAAAGCTGCCCCGATGCCCCTGCCGCCGCTTTCAGAATGGCTGAGGCGTCAAACGGCAAGGACACCACGCTGGGACACTGGGAAATAGCGGGCATAATTTCAGAAAATCCTATGCCCACCTATCCTGATGGCTTTCCCGAGGAAATAATTAAAGCCTTTTCTGAGGCTGCGGGCAGAAAGGTGCTCTGCAATAAGCCCTATTCGGGAACAGAGGTTATAAAAGACTTTGGCAGAGAGCATATTGAGAGCGGCGACCTTATAGTTTACACCTCGGCGGACAGCGTTTTTCAGATAGCGGCGCATGAGGATGTTGTGCCGATAGAAAAGCTTTATGAATACTGCCGTGCCGCCCGAGGGCTTTTAAAGGGCGAGCATGCAGTGGGCAGGGTTATCGCCCGTCCTTTTGTAGGGCAGTACCCTGACTTTGAGCGAACAGCAAACCGCCGTGATTTTTCTCTCACTCCGCCAAAGGATACCCTGCTCGATGCTGTAAAAGCTGCGGGCAAAGAGGTTATTGCGATAGGAAAAATATCAGATATATTTGCAGGCAAGGGGGTTACTACCTCTATTCACACCCACTCTAACGATGAGGGTATGCAGGAGACACTGAAAGCCGCAAAAACAGATTTTGAGGGGCTTTGCTTTGTAAATCTTGTTGATTTTGATTCAAAGTACGGGCACAGGCAGGATATAGACGGATATGCAAAGGCACTGTCGGATTTTGACAGATGGCTGCCATTGTTTTTAAAGTGCTTGCGTGAAGGCGACCTTATCATGATAACCGCAGACCACGGCTGCGACCCCGGTGACAGCAGCACCGACCATACAAGAGAATACACCCCTCTCTTAATGCTCGGCAAGGGCATAGAGGGCGGCTGCCGTGGAGAGCGCAAAACCTTTGCGGATATCGGTGCGAGCGCGGCAAAATGGCTTTCAGTTCCATTTAAGGGAGCGGGCGAGAGCCTTATTTAAAGGAGAAATAATTATGACAGACTATAAGGAGCTTTGCGCTCTTGCGATAGCCGCTATGGAGCGCTCTTACAGTCCCTATTCACATTTTGCTGTCGGTGTGGCGCTGCTCGCCTCGTCAGGCAGGGTATATCTTGGCTGCAATGTTGAGAATGCGGCTTTTTCAGAATGTCTTTGCGCCGAGCGCACCGCTTTTGCAAAAGCGGTAAGCGAGGGAGAAAAGGATTTTCTTGCTCTTGCGGTAGTCGGCGGTAAAAACGGAAAAATTGAAGGCGCTTGCACACCCTGCGGAGCTTGCAGACAGGTTATGAGCGAATTTTGTCCGCCCGATTTCCCCATTTTGATTGTAAAAGGCGAAGAAGACTTTGAGAAAATCAGCTTAGGAGAGCTGCTCCCCCGCTCTTTTAATAAAGGCAGTCTTAAATAGGAGTTTTTATTATGAGAATGTATGATATTATAGCAAAAAAGCGCGATGGAAAGGAGCTTACTGCTCAAGAGATATCCTTTTTCATTAAAGGCTACACAGAGGGTAGTATTCCCGATTATCAGGCATCTGCGCTTTTGATGGCGATTTACTTTAGGGGTATGACCGACAAAGAAACCGTCTGCCTTACCGAGGAAATGGCAAAAAGCGGTGACAGCGTTGACCTTTCGAGGTTTGGGGATTTATCCGTCGACAAGCACAGCACAGGTGGAGTCGGGGATAAGACCACGCTGATAGTAGCGCCCATAGTAGCGGCGCTCGGCGCAAAGGTTACCAAAATGTCGGGCAGAGGTTTAGGGCACACAGGCGGAACGGTTGACAAGCTCGAGTCTATCCCGAACTACAAAACCTCGCTTTCTCCCGAGAATTTTCTCTCTCAGGCAGAGGATATCGGCATTGCGGTTATAGGTCAGAGCGGAAATCTTACCCCCGCCGATAAAAAGCTTTATGCCCTGCGCGATGTAACGGCGACGGTGGATAGCATCCCGCTTATTACTTCAAGCATAATGAGCAAAAAGCTTGCGGCAGGCTCTAAAAATATAGTGCTTGATGTAAAGGTTGGCAGCGGCGCGTTTATGAAAACTCTTGCCGACGCAGAAAAGCTTGCTGAGAATATGGTGTGGATAGGAAAGGGGTGCGGACGGCGCGTCAGCGCACTGCTTACAGATATGGACAGTCCTTTGGGAACTAATATCGGAAATGCTCTTGAAGTCAAAGAAGCGGTTAGCGTTTTAAAGGGAGAGAGCTGCGGAGAGCTATATGAGGTCTGCGTAGCGCTCGCGAGCGAGATGATTTCTCTTGCTCTTTGTATTTGCTATGATGAGGCTGAAAAGAGGGTGCGCGGGGCACTTGAGAGCGGCGCTGCTTTTGAAAAAATGATAGAATGGGTAAAGGCTCAGGGCGGCGACGAGAGGGTGCTCCAAAACCCAGAGCTACTGCCGAGCGCTAGATATACTATGCAGGTTGTAAGTGAAGGCTCGGGCTTTGTAACCGCTATGAATGCCTCTGAAATAGGCGTCGCTGCAATGCTGCTGGGAGCGGGCAGAGCCTCTAAAGAGGATGAAATTGATTCTGGCGCAGGTATTGTTCTTCTTAAAAAGGTTGGAGATAGAGTAGAAAAGGGCGAGGTTCTTGCCACTCTCTATACAAGCAGTGAGCAAACGCTGAAAGAGGCACAGCAGAGGTTTTTGCTTTCGGTGAATATAGGAGCAGAAAAGCCGGTAGCAAAACCGCTCATTTATAAAATTATCCGATAAAATTTTCGATGGTGGCGCTTGTGTGCGCAGCACTATTTGCTATCTCCCGTATGATGGAAAAGGAGAAGGTTAATGATGAAGGATAAGCTTTTTGCAAGGCTTTACACAAAAGAGGGAAAGGCTCTGCCCGAAATCCCTCACAACTCATATCCCCGCCCACTTTTAAAGAGAGATTCCTTTTTCTGCCTTAACGGAAAATGGGAATTTGAGGCAAGCCCCGAGAGAGAAATTCCAAAAGACTTTGGACGCAGCATAGTTGTTCCGTTTTCGCCCGAAAGTCTGCTCTCAGGGCTATGCGAGGTTTTCCCCGAGGAGCATTACCTTTTTTATAAAAAGACCTTTTCGCTACCCGAGGGTTTTAAAAGGGATAGAGTTATTCTTAATTTTGGCGCGGTCGATAGTTGCTGCGAGGTTTTCTTAAACGGAAAGCTACTGGGCGAACATATCGGCGGATATGACGCCTTTTCATTTGATATTACAGAGCATTTAAAAGAGGATAATACACTTGTTCTGCGTGTCTGGGATAGATTAAGTCAGCACATTATGCCGTACGGCAAACAAAAAAGAGAACGCGGCGGAATGTGGTACACCCCCACATCTGGCATATGGCAAACGGTCTGGCTTGAGAGCGTTCCTGATAGATTTGTTAAGGCTATTTCGGTCACAACCGATGAGGGCGGTGCACAAATAAAGGTTGAGGGTGTTGATAGCGGAAAAATCATCCTACAAACACCTGAGGGAGAAAAGCAAATTGATTTGACTAATGGGGTGGCAAGGATAGAAATCCAAGCCCCTGAGCTTTGGAGTCCCGAAAATCCCTACCTTTATGAGTTTACTCTTGAGTCGGGCGAGGACAGGGTGCAGTCCTATTTCGCTCTGCGAACACTTGAAATAAAAACTGTCGATGGCAAGGCGCGGCTTTGCCTTAACGGAAAGCCGTATTTCTTCCACGGACTTTTAGACCAAGGATATTTTAGCGACGGACTTTTTACTCCTGCCGACGAAAAAGGCTATGAGCGTGATATCCTTAAAATGAAAGAGCTTGGCTTTAATATGCTGAGAAAACATATTAAAATAGAGCCTCAGCAGTTTTACTATGATTGTGACAGACTCGGTATGGTGGTGTTTCAGGATATGGTTAACAACGGCCATTACAGCTTTATAAGGGACACCGCTCTACCCACGGTCGGAATAAAACGAATTAGTGACAAGCTTTTACACACAAACAGAGAAAGCCGAAATATGTTTATAACCCAAATGGAAAAAACGGTGCGGGCGCTGGGTAGCCACCCCTGTGTATGTTACTGGACTATCTTTAACGAGGGCTGGGGACAGTTCTGCGCCGATGAGATGTATGATAGGCTAAAGGCTCTCGATAGCACCCGATTTATCGACAGTACGTCGGGTTGGTTCTGGCAGGAAAAGAGCGATGTTCATAGCGAGCATATTTATTTCAAGCCTTACAAATTAAAACCATCTCAAAGACCCACTGTGCTCTCTGAGTTCGGCGGCTATTCCTACCGCCCCGAGGGTCACGTGTATAACTTTAAAAAGGCATACGGTTACAGATTTTTTGAGGACAGAGAGGAATTTGAAAAAGAACTGCTTGAGCTTTATCGCCGTGAGATAATTCCTGCTGCTGAAAACGGTCTTTGCGCAGCGGTTTACACTCAGGTTTCTGATGTTGAGGACGAAACTAACGGACTTTTAAGCTATGACCGCGAAATTTTAAAGGTCACGCCCCATAAAATGAAAGAGATTGCAGAGGAATTAAAAGCGGCGATACAATAGGAGGAATTTATATGACACAAATTGACCCCAAGGCACTTTTTAATATCGGCTACGGACTTTATGTAGTAACAAGCCGTGACGGTGAGAAGGATAACGGACTTATTGTAAACACGGTTTGCCAGTTAACTTCGGACCCTATTCGTGTGGCGGTTTGTATAAACAAGTCAAACTATTCTCACGACACAATAAAAAAGAGCGGCAAGATGAATGTTTGCTGCCTTTCTGAAAGCGCGCCCTTTAAGGTGTTCGAGACCTTTGGAATGCAAAGCGGCAGAGATGCAGATAAATTTAAGGACTGCACACCGCTGCGCTCACAAAACAACCTTGTTTATCTGCCTCGCTATATAAATTCCTATTTTTCGCTTGAGGTGGAAAGCTATATAGATGTCGGCACTCACGGAATGTTTATCTGTGCGCTTACTGAAACGGGCGGTATGACCGATGAGCCGACTATGACCTACACATATTATCAGAATAATGTAAAGCCTAAGCCACAGACAACCCAAAAGAAAGGCTTTGTTTGCACCATCTGCGGATATGTCTATGAGGGCGACAGCCTGCCTGAGGATTTTGTCTGCCCCCTCTGCCTGCACCCCGCATCTGATTTTGAGCCTCTAAAATAAGAAAACAAGCCTCCCTGCGGGGAGGCTTGTTTTCTTATTCTGCTAAACCTAATTTCTTAATAAGAGCTATTATACTGTCGGCGTGAGCCTCGCAGATTTTCTGGCTGGGGCTTTCGACCATAACCCGGATTAGCGGCTCGGTTCCGCTCTCGCGAAGAAGAATTCTTCCGCTGTTTCCAAGTGCCTTTTCGACATTCTTTGTCGCCGCTAGCACCTGCTCGTTGTTCATTACGGCGGCTTTGCTTTCAACCCTTATATTTTTGAGCACCTGAGGGTACATCTTAACGGGTGCGGCAAGTGCGCCGAGGGTGGATTTGTTTTCGACCACACATTCGGTGAGCAGTATGGCGGTGAGAATTCCGTCACCCGTCGAGGCGTATTTGCGGACAATGGTGTGTCCGCTCTGCTCCCCGCCGATGCTGAGATTGTTTTCGCAGAGCGCCTGATGAACATATTTGTCACCGACGGCGGTTTGTATGTATCCTATGCCCGCCTCATCAAGAGCGCGGAAAAGCCCTAAGTTGGACATAACGGTGGCAACAACCTTGTCGCCCTTTAAAAGTCCTTTTTTGCGGAGCATCTGTGCAAGGATATAAATAACGTGGTCGCCGTTTACAACATTTCCGTTTTCATCAACTGCGATGCAGCGGTCGGCGTCGCCGTCAAAGGCAAAGCCCATATCGCAGCGATTATCACGGACATACTTGCAAAGCGGTTCTATGTGGGTTGAGCCTGCGTTAGTGTTGATGTTGATGCCGTCAGGCTGCGCGTTAATAACATGGGTTTTTGCGCCGAGCGCATCAAAAACCGATTTTGCTATCATCCAGGCAGAGCCGTTTGCGCAGTCAAGCGCAATGTTAAGCTCTTTGTAGGAGTTTGCAGCAACCGAAATGAGATATCCTACATAGCGGTTGCGCCCCGCGGCATAGTCAATAATCTTGCCGACATTTTCTCGGGTGGCATACGGAAGGTCACCCTCAACTCCTAATTCATCGAGATGACCGTCAAGATATTTCTCGGCAAGCGAGAGGGTATAATCGTCCATTTTCTCGCCGTAGGAGTTAATGAGCTTTATGCCGTTGTCATAAAAAGGATTGTGCGAGGCGGAAATCATAATGCCGCAGTCAAAGTTGTCCTGCCGCGCAACATATGAAACGCTCGGGGTTGTGGTAACGTGCAGTATATATGCGTCTGCGCCGGAGGCGGTAAGTCCCGCAACAATGGAATACTCAAACATATAGCTCGAGCGGCGGGTGTCCTTGCCGACTACTATTCTTGTTTTGTGATTAGGGTCACGATTTTGGCAAAGCGGTGAGGTGTAGTACCAGCCTAAAAAGCGCCCGATGCGGTATGCGTGGTCGGCGGTAAGCACGGTGTTTGCCTCGCCACGAAATCCGTCAGTGCCGAAATAGTGAAGGTCGTATTTTGTATTATAGTCAATGGTGGTCTCTATCGGAGAGGGAATTGCAAGAGGTAGATTTTCACGAAGTAGGTCATCGAGCGCAATATGAAAAAATTCCGAAAGCTTAAGTATTATCGAAAGCTCGGGAATAGATTTGTCCGACTCCCATTTGGAAACCGACTGGCGCGAGACCGACAAGGTTTCTGCAAGAGCTTCCTGAGAAAGCTTGCGAGAGGTTCGCAAAGCAGTTATCTTTTGCCCTAATGTCATTAAAATTCCTCCTTTATTAAGCCGATTATAAAATAAGCAAAATGCAAAGTCAAGCAACAAGGGTTTTCAACGTTTTGTCAACTGTTGGTTGCGATAGAGCAAAATGGGTGGTTTTAGACGCTTTTTGTGTTATTTTCGGTTGCAAAAATTGCTTTCCTATATTATATGCGTAAGAGACGAAAAAAGCGAGCGTGGCGGGTTATAATATTGACATTGGGAATAATCGGGACTATAATAGGTATGTTTGAAAAGTTTCTACCTATATATAAGGAGGATATAAAATGAGCGAATCCTGCACACATAACTGCGAAAGCTGCAGTCAGAACTGCGCAAGCCGCGAAAAACAAAGTTTAATTGAAAAGCCCCATGAAATGAGCCGAGTAAAAAAGGTCATCGGAATAGTCAGCGGAAAGGGTGGCGTCGGTAAATCCCTTGTTACGGGACTTATGTCTGTCCTTTCTCAGAGAGCGGGCTTTAAGACCGCTATTATGGATGCTGATATAACAGGTCCCTCTATTCCTAAGATGTTCGGCATCAAAGAGCGCGCTCAGGGCAGCGAAATGGGAATTTTGCCCGTTGCAACCAAAACAGGTATTGAGGTTATGTCCTTAAACCTGCTTGTAAAGAATGAAACCGACCCTGTCATCTGGAGAGGCCCCGTCATTGCTGGAACTGTAAAGCAGTTCTGGACCGAGGTTATCTGGAACGATGTAGATTTTATGTTTGTTGATATGCCTCCGGGAACAGGCGATGTTGCACTCACCGTTTTTCAGTCTGTGCCCCTTGATGGCATTATTGTTGTCGCATCTCCTCAGGACCTTGTTTCAATGATAGTTAAAAAGGCTCTCAATATGGCAAATATGATGAACATTCCCGTTCTCGGCCTTGTTGAGAATATGAGTTATCTCGAATGTCCCGATTGCGGAAAGAAGATTTCTGTATTTGGCGAAAGCCATATTGATCAAACCGCCAAAGAGAGCGGCACTCAGGTTCTCGGCAAGCTGCCTATAAATCCTAAGCTTGCGGCTGCCTGCGATGCAGGTCTTATTGAACTGTTTGAGGGCGACTGGCTCTCTGCAGCGGCAGAAAAGGTTTTCTCCCTTATAAAGGAATAAAGAAAAAGCGGCGCCTGCCGCTTTTTTATTTATTTGTGTATAAAACGCAGTAAAATTGCACAAAATATGTTGGAGAGTTTTGGAAGCAATAATAAAATTTACCAAACTCAAAAAAATCTTAAAAAATCTCAAAAAAAGTGTTGACAAAGGAGTGGAGCGAGAGTATAATGAGAAAGCTGTCCGAAAGAGGGGAGCCAAGTCAGCGGAAAAAACTTTGAAAAAAGTTGAAAAAATCTGTTGACAAAGGCAAGGGGTTATGCTAAAATATAATTCCTGCCCCGCGAAAGAGGCAGATAAGGACCTTGAAAATTGAACAATATCAAAAGTATGCTTGAAGGACCCTTTAAGTAGTCACGAGAGTGACATTAAGAGAGTAATTTAAGGATGAACAAAGCAAAAGCTTGTGTTCACCTGAACAGGAATTAAGTTAAGAGTTTGATCCTGGCTCAGGACGAACGCTGGCGGCGCGCCTAACACATGCAAGTCGAACGGAACTTTAATTTAAGCGTTCTTCGGAACAATTGTTTTAAAGTTTAGTGGCGGACGGGTGAGTAAC
>JAXJQH010000074.1:0-5974 GCA_036311245.1 Oscillospiraceae bacterium
ATATCACATACTACCTTATTGTTTATGATTTTATCCGATTTGCTAAAGAAAAGAAGATCCCTGTCGGTCCTGGAAGAGGTTCGGGCGCGGGAAGTCTTGCTGCATATTGTATCGGAATAACTGGTATTGATCCTATTCGTTATCAGCTTCTGTTTGAACGCTTTTTAAATCCTGAGCGTGTCAGTATGCCTGACTTTGATGTTGACTTCTGCTATGAGAGAAGGCAGGAGGTAATAGAATATGTTATTGAAAAATACGGTTCAGACCACGTTGCCCAGATTGTAACCTTTGGAACAATGGCAGCAAAGCAGGCTATCCGTGATGTTGGTAGAGCCCTTGGAATGAGCTATCAATCTGTTGATGAAATTGCTAAACTTGTTCCAAATGACCTTAAAATAACTATCGATAAAGCTTTAAAGGCATCGGACAAGCTAAATGAAAAGTACAATGAAAGCGAGCAAATAAAAGAGCTTATTGATATGGCGAGAAAATTAGAGGGAATGCCTCGCCACAGCTCTATGCACGCTGCTGGTGTTGTTATAACTGACAAGCCCGTTTCTGATTATGTTCCGCTTCAAAAAAATGATGATTCTGTTGTAACACAGTTTCCAATGACAACTCTTGAAGAGCTTGGTCTTTTAAAGATGGACTTTTTGGGACTCAGAACATTAACTGTTATTGACGATGCTGTAAAGCTTATTAAAAAGAATCACCCATATTTTAATGAGAATGATATTGATATTAACGACAAGGCTACCTTTGAAATGCTATCAAAAGGAAGCACAAAGGGAGTTTTCCAATTTGAATCGGCGGGTATGCGGGAAGAGTTAATGGAATTAAAACCGCAGTGCATTGAGGATCTCATTGCTGTTATTTCGCTTTACCGTCCCGGACCTATGGATTCTATTCCTGAATACAACCGTAACAGGCACAATCCTAAGGCAATAACATATAAACACCCACTTTTAAAGCCTATTCTTGAGGTTACCTATGGATGTATTGTTTATCAGGAGCAGGTTATGCAAATATTCCGCTCACTTGCAGGATTTTCTCTTGGCAGAGCGGACCTTGTTCGTCGCGCTATGTCCAAGAAAAAGTTTGATGTTATGGAAAAGGAACGCCATAATTTTATTTATGGGTCAGAAGAGTGTGACGGCGCTGTAAAGCGCGGTGTTGATGAAAAAACCGCGAATGAGATTTTTGACCAGATGCTCAGTTTTGCTTCCTATGCCTTTAACAAGTCTCATGCAGCGGCATATGCTTTTGTTTCATATAAAACCGCGTATCTTAAATGCCATTATCCAGTTGAATTTATGGCTGCGCTTATGACAAGTGTTCTTGATAACACAGACAAGTTAATATCATATGTTTCTGCCTGTAATGAAATCGGAATTAAAGTTTTGCCACCTGATATATCTCAAAGCGATATGGGATTTACTGTTGATAACGGAAACATTAGATTTGGACTTCTTGCGATAAAAAATCTTGGCAAAGGTGTTATTTCATCCATTATCAACATCAGAAATAGGGAAGGTAATTTCAATTCATTCTATGATTTTTGCAAAAAAATGTATGGAAAGGATTTTAACAAAAAATCCATTGAAAGCCTTATAAAAAGCGGCGCACTTGATTCAATGGGATATAATCGCCGTCAAATGATGGAGGGTTATCTCGATATTTTTGACAGAATAGAAGCTGAAAATCGTAGAACGCAGTTTGGACAAACAAATCTGTTTGCTATCGAAAGTCAAGAGTCGATTTATCAAGATGATTTTACTCTGCCTGCAATACATGAGTTTTCAAATGATGTAGTTTTAAGATTTGAAAAAGAAACAATAGGAATGTTTCTCTCAGGACATCCGATTATGCCTTATTCCAAGATTATATCACAAAATAAATTTACTACCACGGGAAAATTAATTGAAGAGTCCGAAAGCTTTACAGATGGAGAAAAAATCTCAATTCTGGGCGTGGTTACCCAAATTAAAATCAGAAATACCAGATCAAATAAATCTATGGCAACCTTATTACTTGAGGATCTTGAGGGTTCGGTAGAGGTTCTTGTTTTTCCAAATGTTCTTGTGCGATATGAATCAATGCTCTATGAGTATAAAGCGGATGACAAAAAAAGTATTGTTGTTATTCATGGAACCTTAGATATGAAGGACGAGGGAAGTGTCAAAATTATTTGTGATAAGGTTTCTTTACCGTCTGATTATTCAATTTCTCAACAAATTGAGAGAAAACTGTTTTTAAAGGTCCCGTCAAAAGATTCGTATGAATACAACAGTATTCTAAAAATTCTTTCTCGTGAACAAAACGGAAATTGTCAGGTAATTGTTCGAATAGCAGACACAAATGAGCTTATTAAATTCCCTGAAAAATATTCAACAAATGCAGGACCTCAAATCATTTCTGATTTAAAAGATTTGCTTGGAGATGAGAGTGTAGTATTACGCTGACAATGAGTGATTTGTCCATAAAAATGCCAATGCATATTCTTGACAAAAAATAAAAAAAATAATACACTTTTGTTTGTATACTAATGTTTTCGGGGGAAATTATAATGAAATCAATTGGAGTTTTAACAAGTGGCGGAGATGCTCCGGGTATGAACGCGGCTGTCCGTTCTGTTGTCCGTTCTGCTATTGCAAACGGCTTTAAGGTTTACGGAATTTATGATGGTTATAACGGTCTTATTAATGGTAATGTCCGTGAGCTTGACAGAGGTAGCGTTTCTAAAATAATAAATCGCGGAGGTACTGTAATTTACACCGCAAGATGCCCTGAATTTAAAACACCTGAAGGTGTTCAAAAAGGTGTTAAAACCTGCAAGGAGCTCGGAATAGATGGCCTTGTTGTAATAGGCGGCGATGGTTCTTTCCGTGGAGCTGCAGATCTTTCAGCAGCAGGAATTCCTTGCGTAGGTATTCCCGGAACAATCGATAATGATATCGTTTGCACCGAGTATACTATCGGATACGATACAGCGATGAATACTGTTGTTGAAATGGTCGATAAGCTTCGTGATACCTGTAACTCTCACAACCGTTGCAGCGTTGTAGAGGTTATGGGCAGACATTGCGGAGATCTTGCGCTCAATGCCGGTATTGCCTGCGGCGCTACAGCAATTATTGTTCCTGAAATACCTTTTGATTTTGAAAAAGATATTCTTGAAAAAATTAATGATGCTGTAAATTCCGGAAAGCATCACTATATAATTATGGTTGCTGAGGGTGTTGGCGGTTCTCTGGAAATCGCAAAGAAGATTGAAGAAGTTACCGGAATTGAATCGAGAGCAGCTATTCTTGCTCATGTTCAGCGTGGCGGTTCTCCTTCCGCTAAGGACCGTATTATTGCAACAAAAATGGGTGACTATGCTGTAAATCTTCTGAAAAACGGAATTGGAAACAGAGTTCTTGCGTTAAGAAGCAATCAAATTAAAGATTTTGATATTCACGAAGCGCTTAAAATGAAAAAGAATATCGATAGACAGCTTTTTGATCTTGCTGTTAAGGTTGGATAAAATAAAAACTCCTGCTCTTATGAGCAGGAGTTTTTTACTTAATAGGCCCATATTTTTGCATAAATTTTAACGCAGTCTTAATTCCATCAACAGCAGCGCTCATTATTCCTCCGGCATATCCCGCGCCTTCTCCGCAGGGGTATAATCCTTTTGCTGAAACTGCCTCGTGGTTTTCATCTCGTAGTATTCTGACCGGTGAGGATGTTCTTGTTTCTATTCCGGTTAAAATAGCGTCATTTGCGTCAAATTTTTGAATTTTGCGCCCAAACGCGAGGATTCCATCTCTCATCATAGATGATATAGAAGAGGGGAAAATAGCGTTAAAATCGCAGGGATTTACCCCAAGCGAATAACTAGGTTCTATTCTATTGATTTCAAGTCCGATCTTTTGTTCTAAAAAGCATCCAACAGTCTGTGCAGGAGCCAAGTAGTTTCCGCCACCTGCCTTAAAGGCTGCGCGTTCATATTTTCTTTGAAACTCAATCGCATCTCGTGGATTTTCTCCAAAATCTTTGGGCGAAACCGAAACAACAAGCGCACTGTTTGCATTTTTTCTATCTCTTGCAAACTCGCTCATTCCGTTTGTAACAACAGTGTCTTGCTCAGATGACGAAGGAACTACAAATCCACCCGGACACATACAAAATGTGTAAACGGCTCTGTCATTTTTTCTGAGAGACATCTGATATTCTCCCTGAGATAACATAGGGTGACCTGCATATTTTCCATATAATCCATTATTTATATCGCTTTGCAGATGTTCAATTCTAACTCCTATTGAAAATGGTTTTGCTTCAAAAAGGATAGATTTTTGCATTAACATTTCAAATGTATCGCGCGCACTATGTCCGATAGCAAGAAATAGGGCAGAGCAGGCAAAGCTGTTACCGTTTATTGAAATACTCTCGAGGTTTCCGTTTTTTAGGCTGATTTCAGTAAGTTGAGCGTTTGTTAAAACCTCTCCGCCAAATTTAATAATTTCATTTTTAATTTCTTTAACAATATTTCTAAGATTATCTGTTCCTATATGAGGCTTTGCCTTTTTTATAATTTCATCAGGAGCTCCAAATCTTACAAATTCTTTTAGAACATAGTCGCATAGTGGGTCATTAATTCGTGTAGTAAGCTTTCCGTCTGAAAATGTACCTGCGCCGCCTTCTCCAAACTGAACATTGCTTTGAGTGTTGAGCTTGCCGAATTTCCAGAATTTCTCGACACTTTCTACTCGTTTGTCCACGCCTTCTCCGCGTTCAATAATAATAGGTGAATACCCGTTTTGAGCCAAAACTAACCCCGCAAACATTCCCGCAGGACCAAATCCGGCAATTACTGGTCGGTGTGTAAGAACTTTATCACCATATGTTATTTGCGTAAGATTATCACTAAGTTTGCGAAAAGTGATATTTTTATTATTGCAGTTTCTAACAATTTTTTCTTCGTTTTGATAAGTTGTAAAACCTATTGAAGAAACAAACTGCGGTTGCTTTCTGTGGCGTGCGTCAATTGAAGTTTTTACAACAAAGCGTTCTTTAATATCTGCAGCGTCAATATTAAGTAGTTTCTGCGCCTTATCAATAGCTACAGAAATATCCTCGCTAAGAGCAGTTATAATACCTGATACAACAATCATATTTTTTTACCTTTCAAAAATTTAGCCGCTCGTGCGAATTTGCAGAGCGGCTAAATTTAGTTACTTTTAATTACAACCTCATAATCACCGTATGCCCAAAATACACCGGATTTTCCCGGAACTGTAATTGTGGCGGGGACCGTCATAGTACCGCTTGAAATAGTGGTATCAGATAAATTGATTTCAGCAATTATATCATTGGATGAAATGCTTTTTAATAGGGTTTCATTTCCCATAAGCATAACATTATTAAGGCGTCTGGTAATTACAGTAACCGTTTTATCGTCAGGAGCGCCGATTACTGAAAACTGATTTACCGTAAAACTCTTTTCAGTCATATCCTGAGAGGGAATAGAAACATCTATTGTATTAGTGTTGTCCACATTCACAAAGCCGGAAGGCAATTCAACATTAAGCGAAACAACATCGCCGGGTTTTATTGTCTTAAAATCAGCATAACGCACATCAAGCTGCGACATTGTATCAATCGTTTCCTCAGGACCTGCCACTCTGATTTCGGTATGAGATAATGTATATTTAAAATTACTCTCAACAAAGGTTGATGGCATATTAATAAAATGCGTAACAATCGGCAAATCCTTGATTTTGAGGACGGGAACAGAAACATCAACCTTTTCCTTGTCCAAAACAACATAAGGGTCAGATACTACATTGCCGTTTTCATCATAAAGAACAAGCGGAATATCAGAAACGTAAAGAGTTTCTTCCAAAACTTTTTTCTTGGAATCAACATCTGCCACACAGCTTGTAATCGTTTCAACAACACTTTCAGGACCTATAATGGTAACCTCTTGAGA
>JAXJQH010000075.1:0-9776 GCA_036311245.1 Oscillospiraceae bacterium
GCTCAAGAATACGCGAAACACAGGAGTCCTCGGCGCGGCTTGTGGTTTTGATTTGTATAACGCCGCTGAGATTTACAGTTCCGCTCATAACGCTGTCCCCCGCCGATTTATCTGAGGGGATGCTTTCGCCCGTCAGAGCGGCAGTGTCAACGCCGGTAAAACCCGAAATTACCTCGCCGTCAAGAGCAATTCTTTCCCCCGGGCGCACTATTATGGTCTCGCCGACCTCAACCTCTTCGGGCGAAACCTCAATTTCGCTGCCGCCTCTGAGCACTACCGCACGGTCGGGGCGAATATCCATAAGCGAGGCTATGGACCTGCGGCTTTTGGAAACTGCAAGGCTCTGAAGCAGCTCTCCTGTCTGGTAAAAGAGCATAACTGCAGAAGCCTCTGTAAATTCAGACAGCGCAAGAGCACCGAGGGTGGCTACCGTCATTAAAAAGCGCTCGTCAAAAATCTGTCCGTGCAGAATGTTTCGGGCGGCACCCAAAACAACATCGTAGCCAACCGCTATGTAGCAGGCAAACGAAAGAATGATTTTTGCATCAGGGAAAAGCAGGGCAAAAATCATAAGCGCTGCAGCTATTACTATGTGCACAAGGAGTTTTTTCTGCTTTCTGTTCATTTATTTCACCAATCGGCAGTCAGGCTCAATTCGTGAAATAGCCTGCTGCGCTTTTTCAATTATACTATCAAAATTTGCGTCATCTGCCTCGAGAGTCATTTTCTGTGTCATAAAGCTGATGCTTACAAAGGAAACGCCTTCTATTTTAGCAATGGCATCCTGCATTTTTCTCGCACAGTTTGCGCAATCTAAATCCTCTAAACGATAAACCTTTTTCATTTAATTTTTCTCCTCAGTAAGATGTGAAAATCCCTGCATAATAACGGTGCGGACATGGTCATCGGCAAGGAAATAATAGATTGTTTTGCCCTCGCGGCGGTTTCCAACAAGATTTGCATTTTTTAAAACCTTGAGCTGGTGCGAAATGGCAGACTGCGTCATGCCAAGCAGCTCTGCAATGGCGCAAACGCACATCTCCGCCTCAAAAAGCGAATAAAGAATTTTAACTCGGGTGGTATCCCCGAAAATCTTGAAAAGGTCAGCAAGGTCACATAGCGCCTCGTCTGTGGGCAGTACGTCCCTGACCTGAGTGACAAGCTCGTCGTGGTTGTGCTTCATTGTCTTACCTCCTATAATATATGAACAACCATTCATATGAATACCTGCTCATATGATAATACATTTATATAAATTTGTCAATATTTTTGCGGAAAATAGTTGACAAAGCGAGATTTTATGATATACTATAATTAACAATTAAGTTAAATGTTAAATGAAAGAGGGGAGAATATGGGACTTCAAAGTACATTGCGCGCCCTTTCAGACCCAACGAGGAGAGAAATTCTAAATCTTCTTCGCGACGGCAGGAAAAGCGCGGGAGAGATAGGCGAGTGCTTTGACATAACGGGCGCTGCCATTTCAAGACACCTTTCGGTTTTAAAGGAAGCCGACCTCATTCGTGACAAGCGGGATGGAAAATTTATAATCTATGAGCTGAATGCCTCTGTTTTAGAGGAAATAATGCTTTGGATAAGCCAGCTTAAGGGGGAAGAGAATAATGATTAAAAAATATAAATGGACACTTATTGCAACAAGCATAATAACACTGCTGCCAATTTTAGTCGGGGTTATTCTTTGGGATAGACTGCCCGAGACTATGCCCACCCATTTTGGAGTAGATAACGAGGCTGACGGATGGAGCAGCAAATGGTTTGCAGTTTTTGGCTTGCCGATTTTTTTGTCGGCGATGGAGTGGGTATGCGCACTTGCAACCTCGCTTGATCCCAAGTCAAAAAACATCAGCGACAAGGCTATGGGCATAGTTCTTTGGATAATCCCTATTCTGTCACTTATCATAAACAGTATGATGTATACCTATGCGCTCGGAATTAAGCTTGATATCGGCAGAATTTTAATGATTTTCTTTGGTGTTCTTGCCATTGTTATCGGGAATTATCTTCCCAAAAGCGCTCAGAATTTTACTATGGGAATTAAAATAAGCTGGACCCTAAATGATGAAGAAAACTGGAATCACACCCACCGCTTTGCGGGTAGACTATGGGTTTTGTGCGGCGCATTTATGATACTGCTTTCGGTATTTTCACTTTACCTTCTGTTCTTTGCGGTCGTGCTGATAATGGTGGCAGCCCCCATAATTTATTCTTACTGCTATTACAAAAGGCACAAACAAGGATAAAATCGAGCTTAAAAGTAAAAGCAGCTCGCCTTTTTAAGGCGAGCTGCTTTTTAAATTAGCGGATAAAAGAACGAGAAATAGTTATTCCTTGTCTATAGTATAGTAATATTCCCAAATATTGTTGTAAACCTTTTCGGGAACAATGTAGTATGCTTTTCCAAGAGGAGAGGCTATTGATACCCACGAAACCTTGTCATTCTGAAGCTCTAAATTTACATGCAGAGTATCATCAAAATATATTGAAAGCTGTGGAAGAGTTTGCGAGGTGTATTTTTTAGATTCCCATGTGTTAATTTCAAGCTTATCCTTAAAATAAAAGATGGCGTCTGAGCCGACAATATTTTGGTAATACTTAATGCCTTTGGAAACGGTTTTTAGAGGGACATAGCTTTTAGATGCATAATTTGTGTTTTTAACACTGTAAAAGCGCACTTCTCTCGGCTCTGTGGTTTCAAGCAGCTCAATAAGAGCGAGAGAAACCTTTTTGCCAGCTTCGGGAAGTTCGGTGATATTATATGAGGTTGTAGATGGTGTGCGTTGAGGCTCTTTGCGAGAAACAGTAGCAATTCTGCTTGATGTATTTGTTTTGGCGCTGCTTGTTTCTTTATTAGAGGAGCTACTATTGTCAGCATCGTTTCCGCTTATTTGGGATACGGTTTCGTGTGTGGTGGAAAGAGAAGAAACCTCAGCATCCGGCTTTTTGGAGCAGGAGCAGGACAATATTAAAAGGGTTAGCGCAGTTATTAAAAATGTAAGTCTTTTAAGCTTCAAAATTAATCTCCTTAAATCTAAATATCTTAGATATTCATACTACCATATGAATTAAAATTTGTCAAATAAAAGCCATAGAGCAATCGGTATAAGATATACTAAAAATAAGAAAGTCGCCCGTGGGAGACACTTCGTAAAGAAGCTGTATCCCGCGGCTTTTATATTGATAAAATAAATGACACTTTGCACAGGTGTTGTGGAAGTGTCATAGTGGGATACATACTTTGAAAAAAGGTAGTGCTTGTCGAAAACAACATTATTTCTTCGGTGTGCAAAAGCAATATAACTCGCCGTCAGGCAAATATAACTGAGGCACACTTCCTTACGGAGTGTGCCTCTTGGTTGGTTTTTTGTTTTGCCTCTTATTTAAGAGCGGCTTTGAGGTTTTCAAGCTGCTCGCGAAGCTCTGCGGGGAGCTTGTCGCCAAACTTTTTGTAGTGTTCCTCGATTTCAGCAGCTTCATTAGTCCAGATATCTTTGTCAACCTTAAGGATGCTCTTTAAGGTCTCGATATCGAAATCAAGGTCGGTAAGGTCAATATCCTCAGCCTTGGGAACATAACCGATAGCGGTCTCCTCAGCGTCAGCCTTGCCCTCGCAGCGATCAATGATCCAGTTGAGAACACGCATATTGTCGCCAAATCCGGGCCAGATGAAGTTGCCTTCATCATCGGTGCGGAACCAGTTAACATTAAAGATTTTGGGAGCCTTATCTCCGAGCTTTTCGCCCATTTCGAGCCAGTGCTTGAAGTAATCACCCATATTGTATCCGCAGAAAGGAAGCATAGCCATAGGATCGCGGCGGACAACACCGACAGCGCCTGCAGCGGCAGCAGTGGTTTCAGAAGCCATAGCCGAGCCTATGAATACACCGTTAACCCAATCCTTGGACTGATAAACGAGGGGAGCGCACTTTGCGCGTCTGCCGCCGAAAACAATAGCCGAGATGGGAACGCCTGCGCCCTTGTCAAACTCCTCAGAAATGCAGGGGCAGTTCTTTGCGGGAGCTGTAAAGCGGCTGTTGGGGTGTGCTGCACAGGTAGACTTGTCAGCCTTGTCGAATTTAGAAGCATCCCAAGGATTACCCTTCCAATCAAGAGCGTTCTCGGGAAGATTTTTGTTAAGACCTTCCCACCAAACGGTGTTGTCATTGAGATCAAGAGCAACGTTGGTGAAGATGGTGTTCTTCTTGGTAGAAGCAAGCGCATTAAAGTTAGATTTCTCGTTGGTTCCGGGGGCAACGCCAAAGAATCCGTTTTCGGGGTTGATGGCATAGAGTCTGCCGTCATCGCCGATTCTCATCCAGGAAATGTCGTCACCGACTGTCCAAACCTTGTAGCCCTTCTTTTTAAGGTACTCTGGGGGAATGAGCATAGCAAGGTTGGTCTTTCCGCAGGCGGAGGGAAATGCTGCAGCGATGTAGCGAACCTCGCCCTTGGGATTTTCAAGACCTAAGATGAGCATATGCTCAGCCATCCAGCCCTCTTTCCAGCCTTGATAGGATGCAATTCTCAGAGCAAAGCACTTTTTGCCGAGCAGAACATTTCCGCCGTAGGCTGAGTTAACTGAAATAATGGTGTTATCCTCAGGGAACTGGCAGATGTATCTGTTTTCGGGGTCAACATCGCATTTTGCGTGCAGTCCGCGAACCCAGTCATTGCTGTCGCCGAGAACCTTAAGAACCTCGGAGCCAACTCTGGTCATAATAGCCATGTTGAGAACAACATAGATAGAGTCAGTAATTTCAATTCCGATTTTTGCAAGGGGGGAGCCGATGGGGCCCATCGAGAAGGGAATGATATACATAGTTCTTCCCTCGTAGGTTCCTCTTGCGATATTATAAAGCTTTTCATACATTTCTGCGGGTGCACACCAGTTGTTGGTAGGACCTGCAGTTTCTTTTTCTGCGGTGCAGATAAATGTGCGGTCCTCAACTCTTGCAACGTCGTTGGGTTTTGTGCGGTGCAGATAGCAGCCGGGGAGCTTCTCCTCGTTAAGCTTTAGCATTTCACCTGTTTCGACGGCCTCTTTGCGCAGAGCCTCAAGCTGCTCCTCGCTTCCGTCAATCCACATAACATTAGTAGGCTTTAAGAGCTCTTTCATTTCTTCAAGCCATTTTAAAACGGTAGCATTTTTGGTCATACTGTTAAGTCTCCTTTTCTAAATAATCCAACTTCCACCGAATAACATTATAACTGAAACATCTTCGGAAATCAATAGTAAAGCGCATTTTCCTACATAAAAATAAAAAGAACTACATAAGTTGCTGCTTGCAATGATATTTAAAAGATATTTCTGTCGTCGTATGGGCAGAAAGGGAGTGCCCCACGGCATGAGCGGATATAATATACCGAGTTACTGAAAAAAGAAAAACGCCCTCTTTGCAGAGAGAGCGTTTGTAAATATCATTTTGAACGAATAAATTGTTTCGCGTAATCTTAAAGCTTAGCCTAAAAGCGGCTTTGCAATGCCGATTATTTCAGAAGGCTTTTCAATTATGTAATCAGCGCCTGCGCCCTTAAGCTCGGCTCTGTCACGAAATCCCCAAAGAACGCCGATGTTTGTAAGACCTGCATTTTTCGCGGTCTTTATATCGGTGGCGGTGTCGCCTACATAGAGGCACTCGTTTTTTTCAACGCCAAATTCGCGGAGAATTGCAAAAACACCCTCGGGGTCGGGCTTTAGGGCGATGCCGTCGCGCCCTCCATAGCAAACATCAATAAGACCCTTTTTAAACAGCGCCTCAGAAACCTTTTTGGCGGTAACATCAGGCTTGTTTGAAAGAATAGCAGTTTTAACTCCAAGCTTTTTGAGCTCAGCGAGCATCTCACAAACCCCATCATAAGCCTCGGTGAGATAGAGAAAATCGTTGTCATAGGTAGTGTTGTACTCGGGAAGCACCTTTTCAAACTGCTCCTGCGTTCCGCCAACTTCCTTTATCATTCGCTCAACCAAAACCGTGGCTCCGTTACCGACAAGCAGCTTGTATCTTTCGGTCTCGATTGAGGGAAGAGAGTATTTGTTAAGTGCGTTATTTGCAAAGTAGGCAATGGACTTAATGGTGTCAACAAGTGTTCCGTCCATATCAAAAATACATAATTTAAGCATTTTAAGCTCCTTTGATTTAGGCTTTCAGTGTAGATAGACTTAGTAGGGAATACCTCGCGGCATACTTGCCGGTCATGTCAAAATATGCCTTAAGGTACCTCCAATGTGCAAGAAATACTTTTCGGTTAAGATTATCCAAGCATTACAATACCCGCAAATGCGCAGGCGATTGCGGCATAATGTTTCCAGGAGAGTTTTTCTTTAAGGAAGATTCGTCCCCAAAGAACGGAAACAGCACAATAAGCCGAGATAATAACCATTCCAACCGAGAAATCGCTGAACATAACAGCCATATAGAAAATCTGTCCTACAGTTTCGCATATGCCGCCGAGATAGAAATGGCGGTTTCCTGAAAAAATCTTATCCTTCTTAACAAACTTGATCCAGATGAAAGCAAATATAGCAACAAGGAAAAAGGTGAGCTCAAAGGCGGAGTTGGCGGCATAGTCCGAAATTATACCCTCGCCATCGGCAGTTTCGATAGCAAAAATAAATTCGTCGCCGTATGTGCCGAGCGCATCAATGATAAGGTAGGCAATGGGCAGAAGAAAGGCGAGAAAACTTTTGGCATATTTGCGGTTAGCTTTTTCTTGGCGGGCCGCTTTAACCTCAGGGTCCTCATAGTTTTCGATAAAACCGAGAGCAACAATACCGAGTGTAATTAAAACTACGGCAACAATAACCAAAGGTGTAACTTCATCAGCTGAGTAAATGCCGAATAAAAGGCAGAGCACAAATGCAAGAGCGCCGGAACAGTTGCAGATGGGAGAGGAAATAGACAGTTCTATGTATCTTAGACTAATGTAACCGAATACCATAGCGAGAATATACAGTGCCGCTACGGGAAGATAACGAACAAAGTCTATAAGCATAAAATCGGTGTAGAAAAGCGAGGCTAAAATCTTGCCGCCCGCTGTGCTTTCAAGCACTTCGATGCCGATTGTGGTATCAATAACTGCGCTGCCGATAAGAGTGAGAGCAAAATGGATGCCCATTATAAGACCAACTGCAAATACAACCTTCCAATGACTGTTTTTGTCATTCTGGCGTGAGCCAACCTTAGAGAAAATATCCGAGCCGCTCCAGCAAAGCATAGCGGCAATAGATAATCCGTACCACATATATTTTTTTGTCCTTTCTTAAATGAAAAAGCGGCGGCTAAAATTTTCAGCCGCCGAAGAAGTTTAGTTTAAGCTGTCAGCAGCTTTTTTTGCCTGTATGTCTAAAAGTGCATCTTTTCTGGAAAGATTTATTCTTCCCTGATCGTCAATCTCAGTAACCTTAACAAGAACATGGTCGCCAACCGCTACAACATCCTCAACCTTTTCAACACGCCTTGCGTCGAGCTTGGAGATGTGAACAAGACCCTCTTTTCCGGGAGCAATCTCAACGAATGCGCCGAATGCCATAAGTCTTGTTACCTTACCGTTGTAGATAGCGCCGATTTCGGGGTCGTTTGCAATAAGATTGATGATATCAATAGCAGACTGTGCTTTCTTAATGTCCATACCGGAAACAAAAACGTGTCCATCTTCCTCAATGTTGATGGTACATTCGCACTGATCCTGAATGGACTGAATAACCTTGCCCTGCTTACCAATAACATCGCCGATTTTGTCAGGGGTGATGGTTGTGGTGAGCATTTTAGGAGCATAGGGAGAAAGCTCGCTGCGATATTCGGGAATGCATTTGAGCATTACATCGTCAAGGATGTGCAGGCGAGCCTTGCGGGTTTTTGCGAAAGCTTCCTTGATGATCTCAGGTGTAAGACCGTGTACCTTAAGGTCCATCTGAATAGCGGTGATACCCTTGTGAGTACCTGCAACCTTAAAGTCCATATCTCCGTAGAAGTCCTCAAGACCCTGAATGTCAACCATAGTCATAAAGTCGCCGTATACGCCGTCGTCACCTGTGATAAGACCGCAGGAAATGCCTGCAACAGGAGCCTTAATGGGAACGCCGGCAGCCATAAGCGCAAGTGTTGAACCACAGATAGAGCCCTGAGAGGTAGAACCGTTTGAAGAAAGAACCTCACTTACTACACGGATAGCATAGGGGAACTCTTCAACAGAGGGGATAACGGGGAGAAGTGCGCGCTCTGCAAGTGCGCCGTGACCGATTTCGCGGCGGCCGGGGCCTCTTGAAGGCTTGGTTTCACCAACAGAATATGAAGGGAAGTTGTAGTGGTGAATATAACGCTTGGTAACCTCTTCGTCAAGTCCGTCAAGCTTCTGAGCTTCAGAAACGGGAGCGAGGGTTGCTACCGAGAGAACCTGAGTCTGTCCACGAGTAAACATACCCGAACCGTGTACACGGGGAAGAAGGTCAACCTGTGCGTCGAGAGGACGGATATCATCAATACCACGACCGTCTACACGCTTGCCTTCGTCCTTGAGCCAAGCACGAACAACGTGCTTCTGAACAAGGTACATAATTTCGTCAAGCTTTGACTCGCAGCCTTCAAAGCGCTCATCAAATTTTTCGTGAACAGCGTCATATATAGGAAGAAGAGCCGCATCACGAACATTTTTATCATCAGTGTCGAGAGCTTTCTTAACATCTTCGATGCAGAAAGCCTCGATTTCTGCCATGATTTCGGGGTCGGGGTTGCTTGACTCAAAGGTAAACTTCTCTTTACCGATTTCATCAACAATGCCCTGAATAAACTTAACGATTTCACGGTTTACCTCGTGACCTGCCATAATGCAGTCAAACATAAGGTCGTCGGGGATTTCGTTACCGCCTGCCTCGATCATAGCAACTAAGTCTGCGGTTGATGATACTGTGAGAGTAAGGTCGGTGCTTAGACGCTGCTCAAGTGTGGGGTTGATAACAATCTCGCCGTCAACAAGACCTACACTGGTAGAAGCAATAGGGCCGTCCCAAGGAATATCGGATACTGCGATAGCAGCGGAAACTCCGATAGCAGCAGTGATTTCGGGAGAACAGTCAGGGTCAACTGACATAACAGTTGCAACAACTGAACAGTCGTTACGCATATCTTTGGGGAAGAGGGGACGGATAGGTCTGTCAATGCAACGTGAAGAAAGAATAGCCTTTTCACTTGCTCTACCCTCTCTGCGCTGGAAAGAGCCGGGGATACGGCCTACTGCGTACATTTTCTCTTCAAAATCAACTGAAAGAGGGAAAAAGTCAATACCCTCGCGAGGCTTTGAAGAAGCGGTTACTGTACAAAGAACGCTTGTGTCGCCGTATGATGCCATAAAAGCAGCATTTGCAAGACCTGCCATTTTACCTGTTTCAAGTTTAAAAGGTCTGCCGGCGATTTCTGTTTCAAACACTCTGTAGTTTTCAAACATTTTTAATTTTCCTCCTGATTTTTTATTTTTTTCTATCAGGCAAAAAAGCATGTTTAGCAATAAATCCGCGGTTTGAAAAAATTCAAACCGTCGATTTAATGCTAAGCACAGATTTCTCAAAGAGAAACCCTCTGCATTTTTTGCCGGATTTAGAAACTTTTTTAGTGCGTAAACTGCATCAAAAGGCAGACAAATAAAAATTTGCCTGCCTTTTTACTGTTAGCTTACTTACGGATGCCGAGCTTAGCGATGATAGCACGATAACGCTAAATGTCCTTTTTAATGAGGTAGTTGAGAAGGTTTCTTCTCTTACCTAC
>JAXJQH010000076.1:0-21480 GCA_036311245.1 Oscillospiraceae bacterium
GGTAACAACAAACTGGGCGGTGACGACTTTGACCAGAGACTTATGGACTATTTCTGCGCAGAGTTTAAAAAGTCCTCGGGCATTGACCTTTCTGCTGATAAAATGGCTATGCAGCGCGTTAAAGAGGCTGCTGAAAAGGCAAAAATTGAGCTTTCGGGTGTTACTCAGGCTCATGTTAACCTGCCCTTTATTACCGCTGATGCAACAGGCCCCAAGCACCTTGACTTAACAATTACAAGAGCTAAATTCAACGAGCTTACAGCTGACTTGGTTGAGGCTACTATGGGACCCGTAAAACAAGCTCTTTCTGACGCAGGTCTCTCGCCCTCTGACCTTCACAAGGTTCTTTTAGTCGGCGGCTCGACCCGTATTCCCGCTGTTTCTGATGCTGTTAAGAATTACACCGGCAAAGAGCCTTTCAAGGGCATCAACCCCGACGAGTGTGTTGCTCTCGGCGCTGCAATTCAGGGCGGTGTTCTCGGCGGCGAGGTTAAGGGACTGCTTCTCTTAGACGTTACTCCCCTGTCACTTGGACTTGAAACACTCGGCGGTGTTTGCACAAGAATTATCGAGCGCAACACCACCATTCCTACCAAGAAATCTCAGATTTTCTCCACCGCGGCTGATGGTCAGACCTCGGTTGAAATCAATATTCTTCAGGGTGAAAGAGAGTTTGCTAAGGATAACAAATCTCTCGGTATGTTCCGCTTAGACGGTATCCCCGCTGCTCCCAGAGGAGTTCCTCAGATTGAGGTTTCCTTTGACATTGATGCCAACGGCATCGTTAATGTTTCGGCAAAGGACCTTGGAACAGGAAAAGAGCAGAAAATCACCATCACCTCCTCCACCAATATGTCTAAAGAGGACATTGAAAAGGCTGTTCAGAATGCAGAGCAGTTTGCCGCCGAGGACAAAAAGCGTCGCGAGGAGATTGATGTTCGCAACAACGCAGACCAGATGGTTTATCAGACCGAGAAGACCATTAGCGAGCTCGGCGACAAGATTGAAGCTGCTGACAAGGACGACCTGACTGCAAAGCTTGAGGCTCTCAAAGAGGCTCTTAAGGGAACCGACACCGAGGCTATAAAGGCAAAGCAGGATGAGCTTCAGAATGCTTTCTTTGCAGTTTCGCAAAAAGTATACAGCCAGGCAAACGCACAGCAGGCAGCTGCGGGCGGTGCTGATGCAGGCGCTGCGGGCGCTGATTACGTTGACGCTGATTACTCCGAGGTTAAGGACGAAAATAGCGAAAACAAATAAAAACAAATAGCAGCATTTGCCGCCCAAAAGCTAAGGGCGGCTTATGCCTTTTGTGGACAATGTTTTTAAAAGGGTGAATCAAATTGGCAGAAAAACGAGATTATTACGAGGTGCTTGGGTTATCCAAGGGCGCCTCGGAGGATGAGATAAAAAAGGCTTACAGACAGAAAGCCAAGCAATATCATCCCGACTTAAATCCCGGCGACAAAGAGGCTGAGGCAAAATTTAAAGAAGCCAGCGAGGCGCACGAGGTTCTTTCCGACCCTCAGAAGCGTGCAAGGTATGACCAATTCGGACACGCAGGCGTTGACCCGAGCTACGGCGCGGGAGGCGCAGGCGGCGGTTTTGGCGGCTTTGGCGGTTTTGGCGGCGGAATGGATTTTGACCTTGGAGATATCTTTGGCTCTATATTCGGCGGTGGTGGCAGACGTGCTAATCCCAACGCTCCTCGAAGAGGAAGCGATGTTGAGGTTTCTGTTTCTATTGACTTTTTAGAAGCCTGCCACGGCGTTAGCAAAACCATTGAATTCAGTCATATGGACAAATGTCCCGAATGCAGCGGCAGCGGCGCAGCAGCAGGCTCTTCACCTCAGACCTGCCCCGATTGCGGCGGCAGCGGTCAGGTGCGAATGACTCAGCGCACGCCTTTTGGAATGACCACCACTATGCGCCCTTGCTCACGCTGCGGCGGAAAGGGCAAGATTATTTCCAATCCTTGCAAAAAGTGCAGCGGCAGCGGTCAAGTGCGCCGCACACGCAAGCTTGACATAAATATCCCCGCAGGCATTGATGACGGTCAGGTTCTTACTCTGCGCTCTCAGGGTGATATCGGCTTTAACGGCGGTCCTTCGGGTGATGTGCTTGTAGATGTTTTGGTGCGCCCGCACCCCATTTTCAAGCGCGAAGGCTACCACGTTTTCTGCGAAGTTCCCATAACATATGTTCAGGCAACGCTTGGCGACGAGCTGACTGTTCCCACCATTGACGGCAAGGTTAAATACAAAATCCCTGAGGGAACTCAGCCGGGAACGACATTCCGCCTTAAAAACAAGGGTATCAAGCAGGTAAACGGTAGCTCACGCGGCGACCAATATGTTTCGGTTACAGTTGAGGTGCCTAAAAATCTTTCCAAAAAACAGAAAGAAGCTATGCGCGAGCTGGAAAAGACACTTTCAGGCGCCAGCTATGAAAAACGCCGCGGTTTTTTTGACAGATTAAAGGATTTATAAAATACTCAAAAGGAGGCAAAGCATATGAATACAAATCCCATTATTGCGGCGGAAACCGCCTCGGATTTGCGGCAGGACATTTTAAAAACAGGCACTGTGCTGTGTCTTTTTACGCCGCTTTGCTATATAATTGCCTCCTTTTTTCTCTCTACATACGCATCTAACACCTCTCTTTCGGGCGAGGCTCTTACCGCTTCTTTTATGCAGAGCTCTTATTATGCCGCTTACTCTCTTGTAGTTTCGCTAATTCCGATGCTCTTGTGCATAGTGCTGCTTTTTGTGCTTTACCGGCGCAGGTTTTCTCCTATGATGATAAAGCCCGCTGTGCCTTTTAAAAGTTTTATTCTGACACTTACAGCAGGACTTATTTCAATCCCTCTTTGCAGCGCAGTTTCGGAATTTACTGTAAAAACAATAGAGCGAGCAGGCTTAAATATAAGCACTACTGACGCGCCCCATGGAGCTTTTGCAACCTTTGCATTTATAGCGGCGCACGTTATACTTGCGCCGATTTTAGAGGAGCTTTTTTTCAGGGGACTAATTTTAGAGCGGCTTCGCCGATACGGTGATATTTTTGCAGTGCTTACATGCGCAATGATGTTTTCTCTGCTGCACGCTTCATTTCAAAGCTTTCCTTCAGCCTTTGTCAGCGGTATTATTTTCGGACTTGCCGCTGTATGGACGGGGTCATTTTTAGCGCCCGCTATAATTCACGCATTAAACAACGCTATTTCGGTGGCGCTCATTCTTATATCCGAAAATATTTCATCTGCGGCGGCTGAATTAGTGTTCATAGGTGTTATAGGCGCGCTTGTTATTATATCGGTTTTAGCAATATTTATCTTTTTAAAGAAAAATCCCGAAGCTTTTTCATTTGTCTACTCAGGAAATTTACTCACAAAAAAACGCAGGGCGGGAATTTTGTTTTTCAGCCTTCCGATGATCATATTTATCTTTTTATCTTTGTCTTCCGCGCTTTCTGCGGCGGTAGCTTAACAGGAGCTGTTTATGAAAAGTGATTTGCATTATATGCGCATAGCGCTAAGACAAGCCAAAAAAGCGGCAGCGATGGGTGAAGTGCCGGTTGGCGCAGTTTTGGTAAAGCGCGAAAATGACGGCAGCGAGAAAATTGTAAGCTACGGCTACAACAAGCGTGAAAAATGCAAAAATGCGCTTATGCACGCAGAAATTTCTGCCATCGACAAGGCCTGCCGCCGTCTTAAAAGTTGGCGGCTATCTGATTGTACTCTTTATGTTACGCTCGAGCCTTGCCCTATGTGCGCGGGCGCGGCAATAAATGCGCGGCTCTCAAGAGTTGTTTTCGGTGCGCGCGACCTGCGGTTTGGCGCTTGCGGCTCGGCAGTTAATCTCTATGAAGTTCCATTTAATCACATTCCTAAGCTTCAGGGCCCTATAATGCAGGAGCAGTGCGCGGCTATTCTTACAGATTTCTTTAAGGCTCGCAGAAAAAAGCTTTAAATTGTTTACGGTTTGTTTGTTGTTTTAAAGGATTTTTTAGGGTAAAATATATAAAACGGAACGGAGAGCAGTATGTTTGGGTATTTACGGCCAATGAAGCCGGAAATGAAGATTTGTGAATATCAGGCATACAACGCAGTTTACTGCGGATTTTGCCGCGCAATGGGAGCCTCAGGCTCTTTTCTGCGCCTTACGCTGAGCTATGATTTCACCTTCTTTTCCCTGCTGTCCCTTTCGCTTTGTGAGGATTTTTGCGGTTTTGAAAAATGCCGCTGTCCCGTAAAACCGTTCCTAAAACGCACCTGCGTAAAGCACACTCCCGAGCTTTCATATGCAGCTGACCTTGCAGTGCTGATGCTTTACGCAAAGCTCAAAGACAATCTTTCAGACCGCGACGGCGGCGCGCTTTTTGCCCGCTTAGCTCTTCTTTACATTACGCCTCGTTATCGAAAGGTTGCAAAAAGGCTGCCGAGCGAAAATGAAGCACTAAAAAGATATCTTTCGTCCCAACAGCAGGCAGAGGAGCAAAAAGCGGGTGTTGATGCCTGCTGTGACCCTACTGCGCAGCTTTTATCTGAATTTTTCGCCTCTCTTTCTAAGGAGAGTAAGCAAAAAGAGAGCTTACAACGGCTTGGATATGTTTTGGGGCGCTGGATTTATCTTTTAGATGCCGTCGACGATTTGGAGAAGGACCTTAAAAGCGGCGCTTTTAATCCCTTAAAGACAAAGGATACTCTTTCCGACGAGGAAATGGACAAAATCAAAGAGGAATGCGAGCTTTCACTGAACATTTGCATAAGCGAGGCTTGTGACGCACTACTTAAGCTTAAGCTTATGCACTTTGAGCCGATTTTAAAGAATATTATATTCTTGGGACTTAAAAATACTCAGAATGCCGTTTTACACCATAAGAGCAAAAAGGAAAGGAAGCTTGCCTTAAATGGAAAATCCCTATAGAGTTTTAGGCGTTGCAGAAACTGCAAGTGACGAGCAAATAAAAGCTGTATACCGAGAGCTTTGCAAAAAATACCATCCCGACCTGCGTCCTGAGGGTGTTTCGCAGCAAGAGGCGGAAAAAAAGATGGCTGAAATAAACGCCGCATATGACCAGATTATGCTCTCTCGCCGCGGCGCGGCTTCGGGCAGCGGAGCGGCTTACGGCTCATACGGCGCTTCTCAGTTTGCCGATATCCGCAGGCTCATAAATCAGCGCAGAATTCCCGAGGCAGAGGAGCTGCTTGACGGTGTCCCCGCTGCCTTAAGAAATGCAGAGTGGCATTTTTTAAAGGCAACTGTTCTTTATTCGCGAGGCTGGTTTAATGACGCCTTTGGTTATTTTGCAACAGCGCACCGAATGGAGCCTAATAACAGCGAGTATGCCGCGGCATACAATCAGATGTCGGCGCGCAGAAACGGAACCTACAATCCCGGCGGATATCGCACCGCAGGCTCTCCTATGGACAATTCCTGCAACGATATGTGCTGTGATTTTATGCTCTGCAACTGCCTGTGCAATATTTGCGACGGGGACTGCAATCCCTGCTGCTAAAAGCGAGGTTGGATTATGCGCACAAGCTATAAGGTTTCCTTAGGCGGTATGATAATGGCGCTCTCTACCCTTTGTATGACCGCTACAAATCTCTTTCCCGCCGCCTCCTTTGCACTGCCTGCAATCGCAGGATTTTTGCTTATTCCTGTTAATTTGGAGCTTGGGAAAAAGTGGGCGTTTTCGGTTTATGTCGGAGTCTCTCTGCTTAGTATTTTTATTTCCTCTGACCACACGGCAATTATTTCCTTTGTTGCTTTTTTCGGCTACTATCCGATAGTCAAGGGAATTATCGAAAAGCTGCGCCGAAGTGTTTTGGAGTGGATTATAAAAATACTTTTGCTAAATTGCGCCATTTTGGTTGGCATTTTGATAACACTCGCCTTTTTCGGTTTTGAAATGCTGCTGCTTGAGTACGGCGAGTTTGGAAAAATCGGAATTTTAGTTTATATCCTCTGCTTAAACGGAGCATTTGTGATTTTTGACATTGCTCTGACTCGAATGATAACGCTCATTATTTTAAAATTTATTCCGCTGCTTAAAAAAATAAAATGAAAGGGTGAGAGCACGGGTGAAAAGCATTGTGTTTGTCTGCACAGGAAACACCTGCCGCAGCGCAATGGCAGCCGCTATTGCAAAAAAACTATGCAATGAGCGCGCTTTAAATGTGAAGATTGATAGCTGCGGGCTTGCCGCGCCTGTAGGCTCTCCCGCCTCTGAAAACGCATCTCTTGCACTCTCTGAGCTTTACGGAATTGACCTTTCCTCGCACAAAGCAGCGCAGGCTACGGCAGAGCTTTTAGATGGCGCTGACATTATTTTTACAATGACCCCTCAGCACGCATCGGCTCTATCCTCTATCCCCTCATTATGTGGTAAGCTGCGCTGCGCGCAGCCGCCGATAGCTGACCCTTATATGCAGGATTTATCTGTATATAAAAAAGCCGCTGAGCAGCTCTACTCACAAATTGACTCGCTCTTATCCGAGGTGGCTAAATGATGGATTTTAACATTGTTTTAATGGAAGAAAGACATCTTGACGGAGTCTCTTTGCTTGAAAAGGCCTCATTTTCACGCGCTTGGTCAAAGCAGGCTCTTAAAGATGAGATAGACAACCCAAATGCGCATTTTTTAGTTGCTGAGAAAGATGGCGAGGTTTTGGGGTATGTCGGCTGCATTTTCGTTTTAGGCGAGGGCAGCATTACAAATGTTGCTGTTTCTCCCGAGCATCGAAGACAGAAAATTGCAGACTCGCTTATTCTGCGGCTTATACAAGATGCCAAAGACGGCGGAAATGATACCCTTTTCTTAGAGGTAAGGTGCAGCAACAGTGCTGCTATTTCTTTATACAAAAAACACGGCTTTATAACCTGCGCCACCCGCAAGAATTTTTACAGAGACCCCACTGAGGACGCTTACATAATGCGGCTTTTACTTAAATAAACACTTAGGTGATAATATGAAAGACACGCTGATCCTTGCTATTGAATCATCTTGCGATGAAACTGCCGCCGCAGTTATAAAAAACGGGCGGGAGATAGTTTCAAATGTTGTTATGACACAAATTGAGCGCCACCGACTTTTCGGCGGCGTTGTTCCCGAAATTGCATCGAGAATGCACATTGAAAGCATCTGCCACACAGTGGACAAGGCGTTTGGTGATGCAGGTCTCCAAAAAAGTGATATTGATGCCATCGCAGTTACTGCTGCGCCCGGACTTATTGGCTCGCTGCTTGTTGGAGTAAACTATGCAAAGTCGCTTTCGCTGCTTCTCAACAAGCCCTTAGTGCCGGTGCATCATCTGCGCGGTCACGTTGCGGCAAACTATCTTGTGCACAAGGATTTAGAGCCGCCATTTCTCTGCCTTATTGCATCGGGCGGACACAGTCACATTGTTGTTGTACGCTCATACACAGATTTTGAGGTTATCGGCAAGACACGCGACGATGCGGCAGGCGAGGCATTTGACAAGGCTGCCCGCGCTATGGGTTACCCTTACCCCGGCGGCATAGCTATTGACAAGGCTGCCGCTTTGGGCAACAAAAGCGCATTTAAGCTCCCCCATCCTCAGCTTGACACTCCTTATGACTACAGCTTTTCGGGGCTGAAAACCGCCGTTTTAAACCTTCTAAACAGCGCAAATCAAAAGGGCGAGGAAATCTGCCGAGAGGACCTCTCTGCAAGCTTCCAGCACACCGTTTGTGAGATACTTTGCGACAAACTGTTTCTTGCTGCCGAAAATTTGGGATTTAAAACCATTGTTGCGGCAGGCGGTGTTTGCGCTAACAGCGGTCTCAGAGCAGAACTTGAGAAACGCTCAAAGGAAAAAGGCTGCTCGCTCTATTATCCGCCCCTTTCTCTGTGCGGTGATAATGCGGCAATGATTGGCGCGCAGGGATATTTTGAGTACATAGCAGGAGTTCGCGCTCCACTTTCGCTCAACGCATATGCGACTATGGATATAGCTGATTTAAATTGGGAAAAATAGATTAAAAAAATTCTGCTCCCTGATGCTTTATGCATCAGGGAGCATTTTTCTTAAAAGTTATCCCAAGGGATATTTACTGTTTTATTTCCTGCCATAAGCTCGTTTACGTGAGCAAACAGCGGGATACTGTTCATATCAAATTCGCCGCGCTCGCATTTGAGCCTGAGCGCCTCAGAGAGCGCCTTTACTGCACTTACCGATTCAAGTGTCATTCCGCGAAGCTTTTCAAGCGACTGTTCTACTGTATATCCTCTTCCCAAAAGGACACCGATTTCACGGTTTCTTCCACTCTCTACCGTTATGTAAAGGTCAGCAACTCCGTAAACTATATTTTCAACGGGGTTTCCGCCGAATGCCTTTATAATGGTTTCCATTTCGCGGATACTCTGTGCAAAAAGCCCCGACTGAGAATTAAAGTGCGGGCGGCAGCCAAGCCCATCCTTAGACTCTGCGACACCTATTGCCATAGAAACCGCCAGCGCATAAATATTTTTGATTGCCGCTGCAATTTCAAAGCCGACAACATCGGTGGTGGTGTTTATGTGATAATAAGGGGTGAGCAGGGTATCTCTAATCATTTCAAGAAGCTGTGCGCTGTAGCCGCAGATACCGACAAATGTATCGTGTCTGTCAGCAAGCTCAAAACTTATGCACGGGCCGCCTATTGCAAAAAAGGGAACTCTTTTATCGCAGCATTCTTCAAAATAATCTACAAACGAGCAAAGTTCTCCGTTTCCTTTGCTGTGCAGGCCCTTAGTTACAAGCAGAGTGGGAGTGCCATCCGCTATAAGGGGCAGAATATCATCGGCAAACCAGTCTACTCCGAAGCTGCTGATTCCCGCAACAACAAGGTCACTGCCCGCCAAAACCTCACTAAGCTCCTCAATCTGATAAAAAGAGAGACTCTCGGGCAAGCGGCGCTTGAGCCCCAAGTGATACCTATCCTGCTTTAATCGGGCTATTATCTCGCGGTCATGTGGAGTTCCCACAATAGACACGCTATGCCCGTTATCGCAGGCGGGAAAGGCAACTGTGCTTCCCATCACTCCGGCTCCGATAACCGTTATTTTTGACATATAAACTTCCTTTCTTCTGCAAAAGTCATCTATTGCCATCTGATGCTCTTTAATTATACTTAAAACAGCGCCCCAAGTCAAACACTATTTGTAAAATTTGGAATACCGAATAAACCGCTCTATAAAGCCATTTGTTAAATAAAATACTATATATTGTGTTTTTGCTATTGACAAAATAGAAAATATAGTATAAAATGTAAATACACTTGAAGTGAGTTGCGGGACATTTTTAAAATGAAATGCCCCGCATTAGTTTGCCAAAAAGGAGGTTTTATATTGCATATCCGAGGTCTGCAAAAGCTCACCGCTTTAGATTATCCGGACAAGCTTGCAGCAACAGTTTTTACCGGCGGCTGCAATCTGCGCTGTCCCTTTTGCCACAACGCATCCCTTGTTTTAAGGCAGGAGAGTGAGCTTTCGGAGAGTGATATTCTCTCCTTTCTTAAAAAACGGCAGGGTGTTTTAGACGGGGTTTGTATTACAGGCGGCGAGCCGCTACTGCAAAAGGATATTTCCGATTTTGTAAAAAAGGTAAAGGAGCTTGGCTTTTTGGTTAAGCTTGATACCAACGGAGCCTTCCCTGAAAAGCTCTATGAGCTTATATCACAACATCTTGTGGACTATGTTGCTATGGACCTTAAAAACAGTCCGCAGAAATATCCACTCACCTGCGGCTTTGAGGGCAAAGATGCAAACGAATTCTTTATTCCCTTTAAAAAGAGCATAGATATTTTGCTTGAGGGGAAAATAGAATATGAGTTTCGCACAACGGTTGTCAGGGAACTGCACACAGTTTCAGACATAGAGGCGGCAGGAGCTGAAATACGCGGCGCAAAGCGATGGTTTCTGCAATGCTTTAAGGATTCGGGCGACCTTATTTCAGACGGTCTTTCCGAGCCGACACGCGAAAAACTGCTTGAAATGAAAAGTATAGCCGAGAATTTCGCTCTACACTGCGAAATACGCGGTATTTAGCTTATTTTGTGAAAAATATTTTTAAAAACCACAATATATTGTGGTTTTGCTATTGACAAACTTCGACACATATGGTAACATTAACTCATATCAAAAATAATTAAATGGAGGGGCATATATGTATAACGTACTTAAAAGAGACGGTAAGATAGTTGATTTCGACCTTACCAAAATCAGAGAAGCCATAAAGATGGCATTTGAGGCCTGCGAGAAAGAATATAATGACAGTGTCCTCGATTTCATTGCGCTGCGTGTTACCGCAGATTTCTCCCCCAAAATCAAAGACTCCCACATCGCCGTTGAGGACATTCAAGACAGTGTTGAAGAGGTTCTCGGTCAGGCAGGATATGCCGATGTTGCAAAGGCATACATCCTCTATCGCCGCCAGAGAGAAAAGCTGCGTAATTTAAACAGCACCATTCTCGACTATAAAGAGGTTGTTGACAATTATGTTAAGGTCAACGACTGGCGAGTTAAGGAAAACTCCACCGTTACCTATTCGGTTGGCGGACTTATTCTCTCTAACTCGGGCGCTATTACCGCAAACTACTGGCTTTCTGAAATCTATGATGATGAAATTTCTAATGCCCACAGAAATGCCGACATTCACATTCACGACCTTTCGATGCTGACAGGCTACTGCGCAGGTTGGTCGCTCAAGCAGCTCATTCAGGAAGGCCTTGGCGGAGTTTCGGGTAAAATCACCTCTGCTCCCGCAAAGCACCTTGCTACCCTTTGCAACCAGATGGTAAACTTCCTCGGAATTATGCAAAACGAGTGGGCAGGCGCTCAGGCATTCTCCTCTTTTGACACCTATCTTGCTCCCTTTGTCAAGGCTGACAATTTAAGCTATGAACAGGTTAAAAAATGCATTGAGTCCTTTATCTACGGCGTTAACACCCCCAGCCGCTGGGGAACTCAGGCGCCCTTCTCCAACATCACCCTTGACTGGACTGTTCCTGCTGACCTTGCAGAGCTTAATGCTATTGTTGGCGGCAAGGAGATGGATTTTAAATATAAGGACTGCAAAAAGGAAATGGATATGGTCAACCGCGCCTTTATCGAAACAATGATCGAGGGCGATGCCAACGGCAGAGGATTTCAGTATCCTATTCCCACCTATTCAATTACAAAGGATTTCGACTGGTCTGAAACCGAGAACAACAAGCTTCTCTTTGAGATGACCTCTAAATACGGAACTCCTTATTTCTCCAACTACATTAACAGCGATATGCAGCCCAGCGACGTTCGCTCAATGTGCTGCCGTCTGCGTCTTGACCTTCGTGAGCTCAGAAAGAAGTCGGGTGGCTTCTTCGGAAGCGGCGAGAGCACCGGTTCTGTCGGTGTTGTTACCATTAATATGCCCAGACTTGCATACCTCTCTGAAAACAACGAAGATTTCTACAAGCGCCTTGACCGCATGATGGACATTTCGGCTCGTTCACTCAAAGTCAAGAGAACCATCATTACAAAGCTCTTGGACGAGGGTCTTTATCCTTACACCAAGCGTTATCTCGGAACCTTTAACAACCACTTCTCCACCATTGGTCTTGTCGGTATGAACGAGGCTGGTCTTAATGCAAAATGGCTGCAGAAGGATATGACTCACAAGGAAACTCAACAGTGGAGCAAAGAGGTTCTCAACCATATGCGCGAGCGTCTTTCGGATTATCAGGAGCAGTATGGCGACCTTTACAACTTAGAGGCAACTCCCGCAGAGTCCACCTCTTACAGACTTGCTAAGCACGATGTTAAGCGTTATCCCAACATCAAGACCGCTAATATGGACGCAACCCCCTACTACACCAACTCCTCGCATCTTCCTGTTGGTTATACTGCTGACATCTTTGATGCCCTTGACATTCAGGACGGACTTCAGACCCTCTACACCTCAGGTACTGTTTTCCACGCATTCCTCGGTGAAAAAATGCCTTCCTGGAAATCGGCTGCCGCTCTTGTTCGCAAGATTGCAGAAAACTATGAGCTTCCCTACTACACCCTTTCTCCCACATACTCTGTTTGCCGCGACCACGGTTATCTTGTCGGCGAGCAGTTTACCTGCCCCGAGTGCGGACAGAAGACCGAGGTTTACAGCCGCATAACAGGATATTATCGTCCTGTTCAGAACTGGAATGACGGCAAGAGTCAGGAATACAAGGACAGAAAGGTTTATGACATTGAAAACTCTGTTCTTAAAAACACCCGCGCTGAGAAAGAGGCCGCAGAGGAAAATGTAGCTGTTGGTACTGTAGGAGAGGCTGTTCTCTTTGCTACCAAGACCTGCCCCAACTGCAAAATCGCAGCCGCACTTCTTGAAAAAGCAGGCGTAGGCTACAACAAGCTCTATGCAGAGGACGAGCCTGAGATGGCACGTGACCTTGGAATTAAGCAGGCTCCCACACTCGTTGTCGGAGACAAGAAGCTCACCGGAGTTTCAGACATCAAAAAATACATCGAGTCCTTAAACTAAGGAGATTATTATGTACGATATCGCCATTATCGGCGCAGGAGCCGCGGGTTTAACCGCGGCTCTCTACGCACTGAGAGCTAATAAAACCGTTCTTATTATAGAAAAAAGCAGCTTTGGAGGGCAGATTACATTCTCGCCCCAGGTTGAAAACTTTCCCACTCAGGGGAAGTTAAGCGGCGCCGAGCTTGCCGACAAGTTAACCGAGCAGGTTCTTTCACACGGCGCTGAGGTTGAAATCGACACCGTTACCTCTATTGAGGATTTAGGCAGCTCAAAGCGCATTGTTGGTGAGAGCGCAAAATACGAGGCAAAGGCTGTTATTATCGCAACCGGCGCTCGCCACAGAATGTTAGGACTTCCTCGCGAAGAGGAGTTTGTCGGTGAGGGAATTTCTTTCTGCGCCGTTTGTGACGGAGCATTTTACAAAGACAAAAATGTCGCCGTTGTTGGTGGAGGAAACTCCGCTCTGCAGGAAGCTGTGCTTCTCTCGCAGCTTTGTAGTGAGGTTACAATAATTCAGAATTTAAGCGAGCTTACAGGTGAAAAGGCACTGCAGGAGCAGCTTTACAAAAAAGAGAATGTTAAAATTCTCTGCTCCAAAACTGTCGCCGCCTTTGAGGGCGAAAAGGAGCTTTTGGGTGTTACCATTAAAGACGAAGTAACAGGAGAAACCGAGAGCCTTACAGTTGACGGCGTGTTTATTGCAATCGGTCTTGCACCTCAAAACGAGCCCTTTAAAGATGTAATTCAGCTTGACTCCTACGGTTATGCCGATTCTTCTGAAGACTGCACAACCAAAACAGAGGGAATTTTTGTTGCAGGTGACTGCCGAAAAAAGGCTGTTCGTCAGCTGACCACCGCTTGTGCTGATGGCAGCGTTGCCGCGCTGGCTGCCTGCCGATATATTGAATCGCTTTAATTAAAAAACTAAAACGCTCTCTTTAAGAGGGCGTTTTTCTTTTGCATTTGGTTTAGTTTTTATACCGCTCATGCCGCGGGGCACTCCCTTTCTGTCCAAGCGGCGACAGAAAGGGAGGAAAGACCGCCTTTTTAGGGGGCATGCCATATGTCCCCTAAGCTGCGACTTTTACTTTGTTCAATTTTCGTTTCGCCTGTGAATAAAAGCCGCTCAAAAACTCACATAGCCAAATATACTTTATTATTCATTTAAACTTACAGATGCGAAACAAGGCTGTGCAAAAATAAAATCTATTCTCGCAGCTTTTACCACCTTTAAGGCAAGGGCGACGCCCTTGACCTTTTTTCTCTGCACAATAAGCAGAAAGTCGCAAAGCAATTTTATATAAGCAACCTTGCGACAGCGGTGGTCAACATACAGCAGATAATACCGACAGCGGTGGGAAGCAGAGCCGAAACAAGGGTCCATTTAAGGCTTCCCGTTTCCTTTTTTATAGTAATAAGGGTTGTAGAGCAAGGAAAATGGAAGAGCGAGAAAAGCATTACATTTATGGCGGTGAGAGCGGTCCAGCCGTTATCTACAAAAAGGGTTTTCATTTCAAAAAGCGATGCCATATCGGTAAGTGTTCCTTGAGAGAGATAAGCCATTATAATAATGGGTACTACTATCTCATTTGCAGGAAAGCCTAAGATAAATGCAATTAAAATTACCCCATCAAGCCCCATAAGCCCTGCAAATGGGTCAAGAAACTCTGATGCGTAAGAGAGCAGACTTGCGCCGTCCACCTTCATGTTTGCCACAAGCCAGATAAAAAGGCCTGCGGGGGCGGCAACCGCTGCGGCTCTTCCTAAAACAAACAGAGTTCTGTCAAAAATCGAGCGCAGTATAGTTTTTCCTATCTGAGGCTTTCGGTAGGGCGGCAGCTCTAATGTGAATGACGAGGGGACTCCTCGAAGCAGAGTTTTGGAGAGCAGCAACGTCATTAAAAAGGTCATCCCTATTCCCAAAAGGATAACTACACATAAGAGAGCCGCTGAGCCCATTGAGGAAAAAAGTCCGCTCGCCGTACCGACAAAAAACATTGTCAGGATAGAAATAAGGGTGGGAAATCTGCCGTTGCAGGGAACGAAATTGTTAGTAAGTATTGCAAGAAGTCTTTCTCGCGGCGAATCTATTATTCGGCAGCCGACCACTCCTGCGGCATTACAACCAAAGCCCATACACATAGTCAGCGCCTGCTTTCCGCAGGCATTGCAGCGATGAAAAGGCTTATCTAAGTTAAAGGCGACTCGCGGAAGGTAGCCCAAATCCTCTAAGAGTGTAAACAGCGGAAAAAATATCGCCATAGGCGGCAGCATTACCGAAACCACCCAGGCAAGCACACGGTAAACTCCCAAAACGAGCGCGCCGTGCAGCCAATCGGGAGCGCCGAGATAAACAAACAAGTCGCTAAGCCTATCCTGAAGCCAGAAAAGCACCTGTGACAAAAGCTGTGACGGGTAATTTGCAGCAGTTATGGTAAGCCAAAATATCAGTAGTAGCAGCGCTATCATTGCGGGGTAGCCTGCCCATCTACTTGTCAGAATTCTGTCCACTTTGCGGTCTATATTGTTATATTTTCCTTCTGTTTTAACTGCGCCGCTTACTATTTCCTCGCCCTTTCTGACAAGGGCGCAGACTATTTCATCCTTAACAGACTGCCTTTTTCGGGTTCCCAGCCGCTGCCACTCTCTTCCCAGAGCGGCGATTATTTCGCCATCGCTTAATATATCAAAGCCGAGGTAATTTTTAAGCTCCAAGGAAAGCGAGCTGTCGCGGTCTAAAAGGCGCAGGGCAAGCCATCGGCTGTCTACTCTGCCAAGAGTTTTTTTATCTAAAATCGGAGCAAGCGCCGCTATTGCAGCTTCAATTTCATCAGTATACCGCACGCTGCAGGGGGCAGATTGTATCTCTCCGTCACACAAGCGGTCAAGGGTGTCGGTGAGTGCCTTTAGCGTTTTCTTTTTTTGTGCCACCACCCCCACAACGGGTACACCAAGGCGGTTTTGCAATTCTTTTAAATCCACTTTTATGTTTTTTCTCTTTGCCTCGTCTAAAAGATTTACACAGACGATAACATTTTTTGAAATCTCCATAGTTTGCAACACTAAATTCATATTCCGCATAAGGCAGGTGGCATCGCAGACAACTATTATTGCATCGCTCTCGCCAAAGCAGATAAAGTTTCTCGCAACCTCCTCCTCGGCAGAGTGCGCCATAAGAGAATATGTTCCCGGAATGTCTACAAGCACATAGGAGTGGTTTTTTGTAGAAAGCCTGCCTTGAGCGCTTGCAACGGTTTTGCCGGGCCAGTTGCCGGTGTGCTGATTCATACCCGTCAGGGCATTAAACAGCGTGCTTTTGCCGACATTAGGATTGCCTGCAACCGCAATAACACGCTCGGACGGGTTTTCTTTTTTTATTTTAAGTCCTTCATCGAGCGCATTTTTAGAAACTGATTTATTTGTAAGTCCCATCTTCTCCCCCCTAACACCATTGCACCAGAATATGCGCCGCATCCTCGCTTCTTATCGCAATTACCGCGTCACGAATTAAATAGGCAGACGGGTCGCCGCAGGGACTTTTGCCAACGCATTCAACCCACGTTTCGGGGACAAGACCTATATCAAGAAAGCGGCGGCGGATACTCCCCTCTGCAGTAAGAGCTACGACCTTCGCCCGCTCCGATACATCTATATCACAAAGGCAGATTTTGTCATTCATAAAAACACCTTCTAAACGGATTTCTTTCAGGAAATGCTCATTTTATACTATGTGTGCAAAAAAGAAAAGGTGACGGGCTGCGCCCGTCACCAAAAAGTGAATAAAAATATTTTATTTTAAGGTTACCTCAAGTAAAACCGGATTGTGGGAAGAATATCTGAACTCTTGGTCAACCGTTACTATCATATTGATTTGAAGATTTGAGGAAAGTATGTATCCATCTGACACATAGACCTGCCGCTGTTCGCTCTCTCTATCATAGGGTGCAGAAAGTATACGCGAGGTGGGAACTGCAGCGTCATAGCAAAGGGTAAGCTCTGCGGGAAGCTCATCAAAGCTCATTTGAGAAGGCTCCCAGCGCAGACGGTCAGATAAGGGGTATCTGTCCTGCGTATCGTCAAAGCTGCGGTAGAAGCTGCCGCCCGCGATAACATAATCGCCGTTTTGGGCGGCTTTCTCTGCATATTTAATTACCTCGGCAGTCTGCTCTTTCTTTGCCTCGTCGGAAAGATATGCGCCCAGCTCGAAGTTTATTATAACGAGCTTTTTGCTGGAATTTTCAATGTCAAATTCAGTAACAAGCATACAGCGGCGGGGCTGGCTTAATGAAATTCCGCTAGAAAGATTTGGCAGAGCCACTCTTTTTGCAGAGGAAATTTCTTTTTTAGAAAGGGTGAGCACTCCCGAGGTCACCTTTTTATAAGGCGGTAAAAAGCTTGTGCTACGCGCTTTATGGTCGGTAGCATAGGCGCTGCTGAAGCTTGCATTATTTAAGTAATAAGAATACTGGTCAACATAGCGGCTGCGGTAGGAGTCAACATCCACGCTCTGGAGCAGCACCGCATCGGCATTGGAGAGGTTTACAAGCTCAGAAATTCCGCGGACATTTTTAAGAACACTGTCTGTATCAGCGCGCTTTCCCCGTCCGCCCTCTTTTTTTGTGTCTGCCTCTGCTCCGAGAGAGGCATAGCCTGTGTTAAATGAGAGAATGCGAATTTTATTTTGCGAAATAGCTGCTGCGCCCTTAGCATTTGACACCGAAACGGTTTCTTCCGCTTTGGGACGGTAGGCGGAAAAGAGGTTTATAATGCCGTTTGCCACAATGAAAATTATAAGCGCAAGCGCAAGCGCGCCCGCCATCTTGCCTATTCTTTTAAGCACTCTTTCCCCTCCCCTCGGTTAATAAAACAAGTATATCACATATTTTGACAAATTTCCATACCATATACTTATTTTCCATATTTTTATTTTAATATTTACAAAAAAATACTGGTGTGATACAATTAAATAAAAAAGGAGATTTTACCATGAAAAAGATTCTGGCATTTTTATTAGTATCTCTTATGATAACTTGTTTTTCTGCTTGCAGCACAAAATCTCCCTCGAGTGGAAGCTTTGTTCCCATTGCACAGTCGGAGCAGGTTTCTGTTGTGGCGCAAAAGGATGTTTTCCCCGAAAACACCGTTGTTAAAATTAAGCAGGTAAGCTCAGGCAAGAGCTATGACACTGCGGACACCGCACTCAAAGCTACCGCTGAAAAATTTGCTGTTTATGACATTACCGCCACAAGCGAAAATGTTTCCGTTCAACCAAACGGCACTGTAAAGGCAACATTTGCCATTCCTGAAAACTTTAACCTTGACAATGTTGAGGTTGTCTACATCTCTGACGATGGCAAGGTTGAAACCCTTTCATCGCTCGTTGATAAGCAAACAAAAACTGTTACTGCCGAGCTTTCACACTTTAGTTTGTATGCTGTTATTGAAAAAATTGAAGCCGAGGTTGAAAGTGACACTGCTTCATCTGAAATAGCTGAGCCTGAGGATTCAAGTAAACCTGAGGAATCAAGTGACCCCGCTGAGTCGAGCAAACCTGCAGAACCCAGCAAACCCGCTCACACCCACTCTTTTGCAGAAGCCACCTGCCTTGAGGCTAAAAAATGCTCCTGCGGCGCAACCGAGGGTAATGCCTTAGGACACAATTATATCGATGACAAGTGCAGCAGATGCGGCGCGATTGATTCCACCTACAAAGCACTTTTGAGCGGCGCGTGGACAGTTGAGGCAGTTGACGACAGCACCCTTTATGCATATTCCTTTGTTTTCTCGGGCGAAGAACCTAATTACTCTGTAGGCATAGGCGATAATCTAAAAACTCTCCCTGAGGAGTTCCAAAATGAAATTCTCAACAATTCTGCAGATTATGCTGATTCCATATACAAGATCGGAAACGAAACATACTATGTTGGAAGAGGCGGCGGAGCCGGCATTAAATTTGAAGTGAACAAAAATACAGTTATTATTACTGAGTTGGAATCAACTAACACCATCACAATGACAAGAACTGCAGGCGATAAATACACTATTACAGCGGTTAGCGGTGACTTCGCATTACAAGTTGGTGCAGTTCTTAGCTGGAAAGAAGCCGAAATCTCTGAAAGCTAATATTAAAAGCATAAAACGGGGGCACTGCCCTCGTTTTTTGTTTACAGAAGTTGATATGATTATGCATTTATGCTAAAATTATATTAATATAGTAAAAGGGGAAACAAAATGGCGCGCATAATTAAAATAGAGGACATTTCGGTACCTGAGGTTTCGGCTTACGCATCACTTACAGAGGCGCAGCTTAGAGAGGATAGCGGTCTTTTTATTGCCGAAAGCGTAAAGGTTATAGATGTGGCTCTCGATAGCGGCCTTGAGCCTGTGAGCTTTCTTATGGAAGAAAAGCAGATAGATGGGATTGGCAAGGAGATCCTCGCGCGTTGTCCTGATGTGCCTGTTTTTACTGCCAAAAGAAAGGTGCTTTCTTCTCTCACGGGATTTGAGCTGACAAGAGGAGTTCTATGCGCCATGCGCCGCCCCGAACCCCCCTCTCTTGACTCTGTTTTAGAGGGTGCAAAGAAGGTTGCGGTGTTAGAGCGGCTTAGCGACAGCGTTAATGTCGGCGCAATTTTCAGAAGTGCCGCCGCCTTAGGGATAGATGCACTGCTTCTGTTTCACAACTGCTGCGAGCCGCTTAACAGACGCACTGTGCGGGTTAGTATGGGAAGTGTGTTTTTAGTGCCGTGGGCATTCTTTCCTAAAAAGGACTATCCCCTGCCCTCTGATACGGTAGGCTTTTTAAAGCAAAAGGGCTTTGTAACTGCCGCGCTCGCGCTTAAAAATAACAGCATAGGAATTGACGACCCAATTTTAAGCTCCTCTCAAAAGCTTGCGCTATTTTTCGGCGCAGAGGGTGACGGACTCAGTGAGGACACAATAGAAGCTTGTGATTACACCGCAAAAATCCCTATGCATCACGGTGTCGATTCACTTAATGTTGCCGCCGCAGCGGCTATAACCTTTTGGCAGCTTGGGGCAAAATAAGTCTATATAAACTAAAAGGCGGGGCAAAGCCCCGCCTTTTTATTCGTTTTTGAGGTGTTGGCAGCCGGCGGAGTCGAGGAAGTAGTTATCCTTATAGATAAGCTTGTCGGCGGTGACGAAAGAATAGCCCTCGCGTGTTAAAATTTCGAGTATTTTATCAACTGCGGCGGGGGTATTCTCCAAATCGTTATGGAATAGGAGAATGCTGCCGTTTTTTGCATTTTCGGTAACGCTCTTTATCATTTGCGGCACCGTTTTTTTCTGCCAGTCCCTGCTGTCTATGTCCCACTGAATTGCGTACATTTTAAGCTTTTCGACCTCGGTTAAGAGGGTGTTATTATATTCCCCGTAAGGTCCGCGGTAGAGGGTGGGCGTTTCTCCCGTTACAGCTTTAAGCTTTTCATTGCAGGCTAATATATCGGCAGAAAGCTGTTCGGCGCTCATTGAGTCAATATGCGAGTGGGAGTTAGAATGGTTGCCGACTGCGTGACCTGCTGCGAAAATTCTTCTGACATCGTCGGGGTATTTTGAAACCCACTCTCCCGTAAAGAAAAAGGTTGCCTTGGCATCGTGTTTCTTTAAAATTTTGAGCAGAATATCGGTGTCACTATTGCCCCATGCGGCATCGAAGGTGAGAGCGATTTCCTTATCCGCAGTTTGAACGCAGTAAATCGGCAGTTTGCGCTCATTTACAGATGCGGTTATTGCGTTTACTCCGTGACCTGCAAAAATTGCCGTTACTATAACAACAGTAGCTACAATAAAGGCAAGGAGTCCCTCGCGTTTTCCAAAAATAATCCATTTCATACAATGCACCTCTCTTATATAGACTATATGCGCTCCCGCCTTTTTTATAGACGGGATTTTTTTATTTTTGGAAAACAATTTTTTAGTGTTTTGCATAATATGAGGTTAGATGCCCCGCCAAAATCCCCGTTTTAAAAATTCGCAGGCGGTGCGGGGCGGTGGGACGGCTGTGCCCTAAAAGAAGCCGCCTGCATTGAGCCGTCTGCTTTATATATAGTCCCCCTCTTTTTATAGAGGGGGACTTTTTGCGCCTTGAAAGAGAGAGGAAACTATGCTACAATAAGAAAAAGACAAGATAAAGGAACTGATTTAATGGATATCAAGGAAATTATTAAAGGCATTACAATAAGAGAGGCAAAACAGGGCGATGAGGCGCTTATAAACGAGTTTTTTGATGCCATGGGCGGCGAAACGAGGGCGCTATTTAACCGCAGAGATTATAACCGCAAGGGAGTGCTTAAATTCTGCCAAAAGGGTGATGCTACGCGGCATTATTTTATGGCAGAGTTTGAGGGAAAAATGGCAGGATATGTTTTTTTCCTCGATTACAACACCTCTATTCCCACAATGGGACTTGCAATACGCGATGACCTGAGAGGCTTGCATCTTGGAAAAGAGCTTATCACCTATGCGCAAGGCAAAGCAAGGGCTGACGGCAAAGGGGGACTAATGCTGACTACCCACGTTGCAAACATTCGCGCGCAGTCACTTTACGAAACTATGGGATTTGTCAATATGGGACTTTGCAAAAACGGAAGCGAGCTATTTTATTTATGGAGATTTATTGACTAATTTTTAAAAGCAGATAAAAAAGCACCCCGAGGCATAGCCTCGGGGTGCTTAATTTTTTGTGTGTTATTTACGAATAAAATTATTCGTTGATAGCAGTAACAACGCCGGAACCAACGGTACGTCCACCCTCACGGATAGCGAAGCGGAGTCCGGGCTCGATAGCGATAGAAGTGATGAGCTCAACATCCATCTCTACGTTATCACCAGGCATGCACATTTCTGTGCCCTCGGGAAGAGAGATAACACCGGTAACGTCAGTAGTTCTGAAATAGAACTGGGGACGATAGTTGTTGAAGAAAGGAGTATGA
>JAXJQH010000077.1:0-23573 GCA_036311245.1 Oscillospiraceae bacterium
GTATTTATCCTCGGCATTTTGCTGCTTTAGCTGCGAAATGAGGTTAGAGAGCATTCCGCCGGGCACCTGATATAAAAGAGTGTTTACATCAATTTTAAGAACCTTGGGATCTAAAATTCCCTGCTCGGTGAGCTTAGTCGCAATGCCGCGGAAATAGGAGGCGGCATCGGAAAGCTTTTTAAGGTCAAGCCCTGTGTCTCTATCACTGCCCTGAAGGGTTGCAACGAGCGACTCGGTTGCAGGCTGAGAGGTTCCGTTTCCTAAGGGTGAGAGGGCGCAGTCGACAATATCAACACCTGCCCAAACAGCCATAAGGTTTGTCATATCGCCTGTACCGGTGGTGTTATGGGTGTGCAGGTGGATAGGAACGCTGACCTTCTCTTTAAGCTTTTTAACAAGGTTATAGGCGTCAACGGGAAGTAGCAGGTTTGCCATATCCTTAATGCAGATAGTATCGGCGCCCATTTCCTCGAGAGTTTTTGCAAGATTTACAAAATACTCCTCATTATGAACGGGGCTTGTGGTGTAGCTCATAGCAGCCTCACACAGACCGCCGTGCTTTTTAATGCTCTTTACAGCCTGCTCAATGTTTCTTACGTCATTGAGCGCATCAAAAACGCGGATAACCTCAATGCCATTTTCAATAGACTTGCCGACAAATGCATCGACAACGTCATCGGCATAGTGCTTATATCCCAAAAGGTTCTGACCGCGCAGAAGCATCTGCAGGCGGGTTTTGGGCATTGCTTTTTTAAGGGCGCGAAGGCGCTCCCAGGGGTCTTCATTCAAAAAGCGCATACAAGCGTCAAAGGTGGCGCCGCCCCAGCACTCGAGCGACCAATAGCCCATCTCATCGAGCATTTCGCAAGCAGGGAGCATATCCTCAAGGCGCATTCTTGTTGCAGCCTGAGACTGGTGCGCATCGCGCAGAATTGTATCGGTAATATAAAGTTTCTGTGCCATTTATAATACTCCTTTATTTAAACAGTGCAATCAGCACGCCGGCTGCGATTGCCGAGCCGATAACTCCCGCAACATTGGGGCCCATAGCGTGCATCAAAAGGAAGTTTGAGGGGTTAGCCTTCTGACCTTCTGACTGAGAAACACGAGCCGCCATAGGAACAGCCGAAACACCCGCTGAGCCGATAAGGGGATTGATTTTATTCTTGGAAAATACATTCATAAGCTTTGCAAACAGAACACCGCCTGCAGAGCCTGCACCGAATGCGACAATACCGACTATCATAATTGCAAGTGTCTGCAAATTGAGAAATGCATCTGCAGTTGCAGTTGCGCCGACAGAAATTCCAAGGAAGATGGTGACTATGTTCATAAGCTCATTCTGAGCGGTTTTACAAAGTCTTTCAGCAACGCCCGACTCTTTCCAGAGGTTACCGAGCATAAGGCAGCCCACAAGGGGAGTTGCCGAGGGTACAAGGAGCGCAACAAAGATTGTTACTGCGATGGGGAAAACAATTTTTTCGGTTTTGGAAACAGGGCGCAGAGGTTTCATTACTATCTCGCGCTCTTTTTTGGTAGTCAGCGCACGCATAATAGGCGGCTGAATAACAGGAACGAGAGCCATATAGGAATATGCCGCAACAGCTATGGGACCTAACAGGTCGGGATAAAGCTGTGAGGTTGTGAAAATGGCGGTCGGACCGTCAGCTCCGCCGATAATACCGATAGAAGCGGCGGCGGGCTGGGTAAAGCCTAGAAGGGTTGCGCAAACGATAAAGGTGGCAAAAATGCCTATCTGCGCTGCAGCGCCCAAAAGAAGACTCTTGGGGTTTGCTATAAGGGGTCCGAAATCGGTCATAGCGCCGATACCGAGGAATATAAGGCAAGGGTAAATGCAGGTTTTAACACCTATATAAAGATAGTCAAGAAGTCCACCCTTGACCATTATTTCACCATAGCCTATTTCGTGCTTCATAAAGCTACTCCAAAGCTCGCCATGATACATTTCAGCACCGGGAAGGTTGGTAAGCAGCATACCGAAAGCAATTCCGATAAGAAGCAAAGGCTCAAATTTTTTCTTGATAGCAAGCCAGAGAAGAAGCAAGGAAACTAAAATCATTACAATGTTTCCCCAGTTTTCGCTAAACCTTGCTATCAGCATATAAAAGCCTGTTTGTTCAATAAACTTTAAAACAGCGTCCATTATATTTACTCCTTAATGCTGAGAATTATTCAATAGTGCAAAGAACATCGCCTGACACAACAGAGGCGCCCTTAGTAGCGGCAACAGAAACGACCTTTCCTGCCTTGGGAGCCATTATTTCATTTTCCATTTTCATAGCCTCTAAAACAAAGAGAACCTGTCCTTCTGCAACGCTGTCGCCTACACTGACATTAACTGCGAGGATAGTTCCGGGCATAGGAGCGGCAACAGCTTCACCTGCTCCGGCGGGAGCAGCGGCAGGAGCGGCGGCTGCGGGGGCAGCAGCAGTTGCAGCAGCGGGAACCTCGCCTAAAAGCTCTACTTCGATTTCATACTTTTCGCCATTAACATTTACTCTGTACTTTTTCATTTTCATCACCGTTTTTCCTTATATTTTTTTAAAAGATTTAACTCTGATTGCTGAAACATCGCAGCCGTTTTCTTCCGCAATAACTGCGCAAACTGCGGCTAAAACCTTTTTACGATTGGGAATATCAAGGGTTTTAACAGGAGCAGTAACTGCGGGTGCTGACTGAATTTTTTGTTTTTTGCCTGAAAACAGCTTACTGCAGACAAAGCTTACTACCGAGCAGAGCAAAACTATGCAGACAAGCCCGACAAAAACAGTTGCTATACCTAACAGACAAACGAACAATACTGGGTATTCCATAGACATCCACCTTTTTATTTATTTATAAGGCGACTCATCATCTGAGGGCCTTCTTCTACGAAAATTTTGGTAGTCGCAGCGGTTTTTTCGTTAACCGAAGCGATTTTACTATCCTTTTCCGCCGCCTTTTCGTAAATCACAAAAGGAACGGGGTCAGAAACATGGGTTTTAAGAGTGAGGGGGGTTGCGTGGTCGGGTAAAATCATAATTTTATAATTTTCTTTTCTCTCATCAAGATAACCCTTAACAGTTTTTAGAATTCTCTCGTCAATATACTCGATAGCTCGGATTTTATTATCAGGCTCAAATCTGTGACCGCACTCATCGGGCGCCTCAACGTGAAGATAAACAAGGTCGCATCCGTTTTTGAACGCCTCAACCGCTGCGGCTGCCTTGCCCTCAAAATTGGTGTCGATATACCCTGTCGCTCCCTCAACCTCGATAACATCCATCTCTGTGAGCTTGCCGATGCCCTTTAAAAGGTCTACCGCCGAAATGACCGCGCCTTTAATACCGTATTTTTCTTTGAATGACGGCATTTCTTTTTTATTTCCGCTGCCCCACAGCCAGATGCTGTTTGCAGGGCGCAAACCGCGCTCAATTCTTCTCTTATTAACGGGGTGGTCCTTTAAAACATCATAGCTTTTTTTCATCAGCTCTAAAAAGCGCTCATTTTGTGGGAGATACTCTGTAACCTTTCTGCCGCTTATATCGTGAGGCGGGGTGGCATCGAAATTGCCGCCGAGGCCATTTTTAAGTATAAGACAGTGACGATAGCTGACGCCGACATAAAAATGCAAATCGTCCTGCGAAAGCTTCTCCTCAAGAAATTCTACAAGCTCTGCCGCTTCCTCGCTCGAAATGTCATCAGCACAGTAGTCAACCATGGTTTTATCGGCATAATTTTGCTCATCGCTGAGGGTAACCAAGTTACATCTTGTAGCAATATCGACGCTTTCGAGCGGCACTCCTATGCTTGCGGCCTCTAAAGGCGAGCGGCCCGAATAGTAAAGGTGCGGGTCATAGCCCATAACCGAGAGATTTGCAACATCGCTACCGGGTTTAAAGCCATCTGCAACTGTTTTTACAAGGCCTACCTCGCCGCGGCTCGCGCAGAAATCCATTGTAGGCTTTTTTGCAATCTCCATAGGGGTTTTTCCGCCCAAAATGTCAGAGGGATAGTCAGCCATTCCGTCACACAGCATGACTAAATATTTCATATGGACATCTTCCGTTTCTATTATATTTGTTATTTTTATAACAAAACAACATACAAAACAATTATATCTTAATTACCTCTTAAAAGTCAATGCTATTTACTGATTTTTAGTTGATTCTTTGTCATTTTTTTGTGTTACAATCTTTTCCTTGATTTTTCTGCGTTTTATGATAAAATAAATTTATTATACAAAGGAGTTGTTTAGTTATGCAGGCTGTTATCAGTGTTGTAGGAAAAGATAAGGTCGGAATCCTCAAGGATGTTGCAACCCGTTGTGCCGAGCACAATGTTAATATTATTGACGTTTCACAGACCGTTTTAAGAGATATGTTTACTATGATAATGCTGGTAGACATCTCCCAAATTAATATTAAATTTGGAGATTTCTCTGAAGAAATGAGCAAATATGGACAAGAGATTGGTATGGAAATCCGCGCTATGCACGAGGACATTTTTAATTCCATGCACCGCATATAAAATAGGTGGCTTATATGTTTAATACAAACGATATTCTTGAAACAATACATATGATTTCGGATGAGCATCTTGACATCCGAACTGTTACTATGGGAATTTCCTTACTCGACTGCGCAGATCAGGATATTGACCGCGCCTGCGACAATATTTACAATAAAATCACTAGCAAGGCGAAAAACTTGGTTTCGGTATGTAATGACATTGAGCGTGAGTACGGAATTCCCATTATAAACAAGCGAATTTCGGTGACCCCTATTGCAATGGTTGCCGCCGCCTGCAAAAACCAAAATCCCGTTAAATTTGCCCTCACGCTGCAGAAATGTGCCGATGCAGTTGGAGTTAACTTTATCGGCGGATATTCGGCGCTTGTTCAAAAAGGCTTTTCGGCGGGTGACCGCGAGCTTATCGAGAGTATTCCAGAGGCGCTTTCTGTCACAAATAATATCTGTGCCTCTGTTAACATTGGTTCTTCCAAGGCGGGCATAAACCTTGATGCTGTGGCTCTTATGGGCAAAATCATAAGACAGTCTGCCGAAAAAACCGCCGACAGAGATTGCATTGGACCTGCAAAGCTGGTTGTTCTCTGCAATGCTCCCGAGGACAATCCCTTTATGGCGGGCGCATTTCACGGCGTAAGCGAGCCTGACTGCGTTATCAATGTCGGCGTATCGGGTCCCGGAGTTGTTAAAGCAGCACTTGAAAAGAGCGAAAACCTAAATATTACCGAGGTTGCAGAGCTTATAAAGCGCACCGCATTTAAGATAACAAGAATGGGGCAGCTGGTGGCTCAGGAAGCTTCACGCAGGCTCTCTGTTCCCTTTGGAATTGTTGACCTTTCGCTTGCCCCCACCCCCGCAGTGGGTGACTCGGTGGCTCACATATTAGAGGAAATAGGTCTGTCACAATGCGGCAGCACCGGAACTACTGCGGCTCTTGCCATTTTAAATGACGCTGTTAAGAAGGGCGGAGTTATGGCATCATCGAGCGTTGGCGGACTTTCGGGAGCATTCATTCCCGTAACCGAGGATGCAGGTATGATAGCCGCCGCCACAAACGGCACTCTCACCATTGAAAAGCTCGAGGCTATGACAGCGGTTTGCTCTGTCGGTCTTGATATGATAGTTATTCCCGGTGACACACCCGCAGAGGTGATTTCAGCCATAATTGCTGACGAGGCTGCTATCGGAATGGCAAACTTCAAAACCACCGCCGCCCGCCTTATCCCCGCTATCGGCAAAAAGGTTGGCGACACGCTCTCGTTTGGCGGACTTCTCGGCGAGGGTCCTGTTATGCCTGTTTCAACCGCTTCACCCCTTAAATTCATTTCCCGAGGCGGGCATATCCCTGCCCCGCTCCAAAGCCTTAAAAACTAAATTTAAAATGCGGCAAGTGTAAAGCTTGCCGCATATTTTTTGCTTTTTTCAGCATATATTTGCTTAAAAGGAGAGATAGTATGCTGATTCATATAGTATCCGAGGGGGAAACAATTAGCTCAATAGCACAGCGCTATGGTGTTTCTGCCGAAATTTTAGCCTTTAACAACGATATTGCGCCTAATGCGCGTCTGCCACTTGGGCAGCCGCTTATTATAGTTATTCCTACGCTTACACACACGGTGTCAGAGGGAGAAAGCCTTGAGGATATTGCGCGGCTGTATGGCGTTTCTATATATGAGCTATGGCAACGAAATCTCATTTTAAACGGCCGCTCAGAGATATACCCCTCTCAGGTTCTCACCATTCGCACCGAGCGCTCGCCCATCGGAGAGTTTATGACGGGCGGTTATGCCTATCCCTTTATAGAGCCAGAGCTTCTTACCCGCAGCCTGCCGCTGATGGGCTCTATTATGCCATTTACCTATGGCTTTCGCACCGACGGCTCGCTTATTCCCTTAAATGACGATGTGCTTCTGCGCAGCGCCGCATTTTACGGCACATTCCCCGTTATGCACCTTTCCACCCTCACCGAGGGTAACAATTTCTCAACCGAGCTGGCGGTGGCGCTTTTTGCAAGCGAAACTATGCAACAGTCGCTTATATCTAACATACTTGCAAATATGCGGGATAAGGGTTATCGCGCGCTGGACATTGATTTTGAGTTTTTAGGAGCTGAAAATGCCGCCGCATACGCCGATTTTGTTCTACGCTCTAGGGAGGCTTTAAACCGCGAGGGGTATGGGGTTATGACGGCGCTTGCGCCAAAAACAAGAGCCGACCAGCCCGGGCTTTTATATGCGGGGCACGATTATCGCGCACTAGGAGAGGCTGCAAATGCGCTGCTTCTTATGACCTACGAATGGGGATATACCTTTGGACCGCCGCTTGCAGTTTCTCCCCTGCCGCAGGTTGAGGAGGTAATCAGATATGCGCTAACCGAAATAGAGAGCCAAAAGCTGTTTTTGGGAATTTCAAATTACGGCTACGATTTTATTCTGCCCTATGTCAAGGGGCAGTCGCGGGCGCAGTCGCTCTCAACGGCGCAGGCTTTTTCTATAGCCTCGCAGACAGGAGCTGAAATACAGTATGACGAGAGAGCTCAGGCGCCATTTTTTGAGTATACTGCGCCTGACGGCAGAGTTCATGAAGTGTGGTTTGAGGATGCACGCTCCATTTCGGCGCGCTTGGAGCTGATACCTAAATATTCCTTACGCGGCGCGCTATATTGGAACTTAGACCGCCGTAATACCCAAAATCTCGCTCTCATTGAGCAGATTGTAAATCTCAAAGAATTCAGCATATTATAAAAAATGCCCCGCTCAAATGAGCGGGGTTCCTAAGGACAGAAAAAACTGTGCAGATGATTTCTGCACAGTTTTTCTTTTGTCTCACACCGTTACAAGCAGGACATTTTGGCGCCCAAATGTCACTTGTTAGGAGAACCTAAAACCCTTTTAACCTATCTCAAAGAAGTGATATTGTGAGACAGGTCTCACAGTTATATTTGACCTTACGGTCAAGTGATATTAAAACCTTGCGGTTTTAGTGATATTTTATTCGCCCATAAACTGCCGAAGGCAATATCACTCGGCTTTTAGCCGAATATCACTGCGAAGCAATACAACTCGCCTTTGGCGAATAAAACTGGCCAAGTGTCCTTACGAACACTTGGCCAATGAGCGGGGCGTACTTTTATTTTTCGGGGACTGCAATGCTACTGCTTTCGGTTTGCGATATGCCGCTTGACGTGGTGTTATCTGGAGCCTTTAAAGAGCTTGTGTTTTCCTTTTGCTCCTCTGTGTCTGCAATGGAGCGGATAACATATTTATCCTTGCCTGTTTTCTCGAGCACATAGTACATCAGCTTGTCATAATCCTCGTCACCCTCGGTTTGAGTGAAGGTGGTGTTTGATGAAATATACGCCACAGTCAAGGTATACATCTTGCCTTTGCGCTTTATTTTTTCAACGCGTGGCTCATACTGAACTGTGTAACCCATAGGGGGAACGATATACGATGAATTCTCAGAGTCATACTCAAATGTGATGCTTGTATTGCCAAAGGTCTGGTGCGAGAGCTTTGCCTCGCTGCCAAAAAGGTTGGCGGCGGAAACATCAAGATCACTTGACGGAATTATCATCATTCCATACTCATCCTCAGGATAGGCGGTATCCTCGCCGACATTCATAAGAAGGTTCCACATAGAGGACATAAGAAGCGCGTGCTCATCGGCATTTGAGACCGATGAAAACGCCACAGGGTCAACCATAACGACAGGCTTTATAAACTGCTTAAAATATTCTTTTTCTTTGGAATTATCAAACAGCGATGCAACAAGAGATATCAGCAGCGAAATAACGGTTAAAACGCCGATAAGGGCAAAGGCTAAAACAACGGCTCCTGTTAAGGTTGTCGCACGCTTTTGAGCAGCCTCACTTTTTGCTGCAGCAGGTCTTCTTTTTAAAATCGTTTTCATAAAAACCCCGCTTTTCTTTTGGTGTTTTTATTATTTTATCATATATTTTAAAAAAAGACAAGTCTATTCTTGCTCGGTGTATAAAATGCTGCTGCCTTTATAATAATGCGCAAGTATCTGCTTCCAATCTGCCCCTTGTCTTGCCATAAAATCCGCCCCGTACTGACTTAGACCCACCGCGTGCCCATAGCCTTTTGTTGTAAAAGTAACATTACCCTCTTTTATCTCAAAGCTGATTGCCGCCGAGCGCAGCGAAAAAAGGGCGCGCAGCTTTTGCCCGTTTGTTTTTTCATTTCCTACCATAACCGAGGTAAGCGTTCCCGAAGGAGAATATTCCGCCTCTGTTAGGATAAGGGTGTCAACCTCGGGTAAAAAAGCCTCGGGGAAAGCCTCTGAAAGGATTTTTCTCGCTTCTTTTACTGTGAAGGTTTTTTGCGCGGTAAGCTCTGCATTAAAGGTGTCACCCTCGCTTGTGACGGCGACTAAGTATGGCACGCTCTCTCCCCAGACATTCTCAGCTGACTCTGTGCTGCCCGAAGACAAAGAGTGGTATGCCGCGACTATCGGTTTTCCATCATATGTAATCACAGCGCCCAGCACCTCATCGACTGCGGTGCATATTTTTTCATAGTAGACCGAAAAATTTTTGCCCCAGCGTTCTTCAAATTTTTCTTTATCCGCATATCCTTTAAAGTTTTTCTGATTTACGCTTGCGACAAAATCCTCCCCCGAAAAGCTGCTGCGAACAGCATTAGTGTAAATGGCGGCTGCCTGCGCCTTAAGCGCCTCTTTATGAAAAGAGGGCGGCATTTCGCAGCAGACGGCTCCTATTACATATTCCCTTGGAGAAAGTGTTTGGATTTTATTGCTATCCTCATCATAAATTTTAAATTTCCCATTAGAGTCATCATAAAACATAAGAGCGGAAAGCGGAATGAGGCTTAGCATAATAAAAATTACTGCAAGTGTTTTTAGCGCGCTTTTCATATGTTCCCCCTTTTATTCAGACTCTGTCCGCTATTGACTTTAACACTCTTTTCTATTAAAATATGTTTAAATGCTAATAGTTTTACGGAAAAGACAAGCCGTTTTTTCTTTCTATTCTATGCTGTACTTAATTTAATTATTCCACAGCATACATTTTGGCACACCAACAGAACGGAGATGTAAATTTGAAAAAAAATCTACTCAAAAAGCCTTTTTATCTGAGCGTTGCGGCTCTTTCGCTGCTCGCAGTTGTGCTGCGTGTTTTTCAGCTTGCTTTAAACATTGAGCCTGAAACGGGCTTTTACAAAAATCCTTGGGACACATCTAATATCCTTTTTCTGATTGTTTTAGCCGTCGCTTTGATTTTTGGATTTATATGGCATCGCTATGTTAAGAAAAATGCGCTTTTGCCGATTAACCTTAAATTTGATTTTACCCCTCTATTTTCCGAGAGAATTCTTTTGGCAGCGGTTACAATCGGTTTTGCGGTTAACACCTTTTATGAGATTTTTCGCATAAAAAACCCGCTCCCCTCTCTTATGCAGCCGCAGAGCATTGCAGCTTTTGCTGTTGTAACCGCAATTTTTTCCGCACTTTGTCTTGTCTATTTTATTGTTCTTTCGTTTATAATTGAAAACAAAAAGCTTGCAACCTCTTATCTGTGTGTTGTAACAGTTGCGTGGATTGCATTTCGTGTTCTTCGTGATTTTATTGGATTTACAACCCTCTTTTACATTTCCGAAAATCTCTTTGACATAATTTATTTATGTCTTTTAATGATTTCTATGTTTTCATCCTGCCGCCTTTTTGCGGACGCTGACACCCGAAAAGGCTACACACTCTTTACTTTTTTAGCTCCCGTAACCATAGTTTTAGGCTTTACTCTCTCTGTTCCCGCTATTATAGGATTTATTTGCGGCTTTGAAAGCGTTGGCGAATCTGATATGTTTATGCATTTTGTTGACCTTATGCTATCTGTCTTTCTGCTGCGGGTTGGAATGTATATTTACCGCGAAAACTGATTTATCGCAAAAAAAGAAAAGCTCCAAAGCCTTGTGGCTTTGGAGCTTTTTTGTGTTTTTAATCAGTAATCAATGTGGCTATCTCTTAAATCATCTACCCAATCGGTATCCTCTTCGGGGACAGATGAGACTTCGGGCATCTGCTCGTAAACATAAAGGGTTATGGTGTGCTCCTGAGAAATGTCGATTACGGTTCCTGCTTTTTCACTCATTTCGCAGACTACATTCGGGTCACCATAGGTTCCCACCTTGGTTTCGACCGCAAAGTAAATGCGTTTCTCATTAAGGGTGTCCTTGGCATAGTCGATGTTTTTACCGACAAGGTCAGGCAGGTCGCGGTACTTAGAGCCGCGGCTTACTGTAAATACAATCTCGGTACCGTTCTTCTCAATAGGTGTGCCTGCCTCGACAGACTGAGCAATGATAGTTTCCTTGGCATATTTCTCATCATACTCATATTCAACCTTGAACTTATATTTCTCGGTGTAATCCTCATCGTTGAGAACTGAATCTATATTTCTGTTTACAAAGTTGGGCACAGAATAGAGATATTCTACCTGCGAGGACTCTTTGTTGTCATTCTTTTCAGAGGAAACAAATACGCTGGAAATATCATTTGAGCTATTATTTCCCTTTTCTTTTTCAGAGGGGAACAAAACACCCATAAGAATAATGAAAATAACAATCAGAATGGGCACAGTTATCGCAAGGGCGATAAGGGTGTATCTTGTAGAGTCCTTCATTTTGATTTTAGGCTCAGCATCGTTGGCGGGAGCAGCAGTTGACACATCAACCTCAGGCTCGCCGAAATCCATAACCTCAGAAAGCTCGGAGATAAGTCCCCCAACGGTTTCTATTCTCTTTTCGGGAGAAAGCGCCATTGCCTTTAAAAGGGCGTTGGAAACATTCTTGGGAATGTTGGGGTTTAATGCGCTTGCGGCAACAAGATTATCATTTGAAACTCGAGAAATAGCCTCAACCGGCATTGTGCCTGTAAGGGTGCGGTAAATAGTTGCGGCAACGGCATAAACATCGGTATAGTTACCCTGCCAAGCGCTTGAGGTGTACTGCTCGGGAGCAGCATAGCCTGCAAACAGCTGCGCAACAAGCTCGCTTCTGGCTGTTCTTGCGGGAGCAATGTCAAAAGCCGTAAGTTTAAGGTTTCCGCTACGGTCAACCAAAATAGTGTCAGGGCTGATTCCTCTATGGATGAGCTCGGAAGTGTGTATAGCACTGAGGCAGGAAAGAAGCGGCATAAAGAGCTGCTTGGTGTCTTCCCACGAAAGATAGCCGCCGTTTTTCTTTAAAAACTCGGTAAGGGTCATACCCTCGATATACTCATAGACTACATAAACGGTGTTATTAGCCTCGAACATATCGTTTACGTGCTCTACCTCTGAAAGCGAATTGAGCTTTACAAGATTCCTTGCGAGATCCATAAAATCCATTTTAAGGGATTTATACTGTATCTCGCTGCCTGAATTAACCTTAACCTCGGGATTTCCCTTTTCACGGCTGGCAAGGTTTTCGGGCATATATTCGCGAATTCTGACCTTGCAGTTCATAATGGTGTCATATCCAATATATGTAGCGCCCGATCCATTATAGCTGAGAACCTTTCCGACGATATAGCGCTCGGCAAGCTCAGTTTTTGGCGCAAGGTATGAGGGAAGGTAGGGCGCACCGTCAACATAGCCGCATTTAAGGCATTTGGCAACTCCCTCATTTTTTTCTCTCATACATCCCATACAAAGATTATCTATATTCATTTAACACACTCCTGTTCGGAATACTATGGCATAATTTATTCAGAAATACATTATAGCATACTTTTCGACAAATTTCAACCCGTTAGCCCCTAATAGCCTTTTCAAAGCGGGGCAGAACACCGATACCGTTTTGAGTGAGGGCAGGCATCTGATAGATATCGTGACCCGGGAAGTGGTTTCCCTCGATAAGCAGAGGTCCTTTAGGGGTAAAGGCAATATCCCAGCCGACATAGCCTATTTCAGGGACGCGCAGAGCCGCCCTCTCAACAAGCTCTCTTCCCTCTTTGAAATAGGGGATTTCAAATCCACGGATGGCTGTGCCTGTGTCGGGGTGCTTTTCAAAAACAACACCATTTTTGTCGGCGGCGGCGGTTGTGATAACTCCGCTTTCATCATCTACCAAGGCTGCCATTCCGCCACTGTTTAGGTTATCAACAATGGTGTCCCCCGCGCCTATGCGAATAGAGCAGAACACAACATTGACCTTTTCATTTTTCGTAATAGTAACCATACGAACAGTGTTAACGCATCGGGGGAAAAGCTCATTCATTTTCTCGTGCTGAAGGATTATCTCCTCAGCAAGTGTCTGTCCGTTTTGAATACAGTGACTACGAAAAGCCTCACTTGACTCAAAATCCTTGGCGCAAAGCTTTTCAACACCTCTGCCACAGGCTCCGTCCTGCGGTTTTACTATAACCTTAGGGTGTTTTTCTAAAAAGCTTTCAAGCTCTCTGTCTTCGCAAGCAGACAAATCCAGCCAATCTCTGTTAAGGCAATCGGAAAAGATGCGGTTAAACTCATCCTTTTTATCAAACTTGTACCAGCTGTTTTTATCATTTAAGGTTTTTACTAGCTCATTATTTATGCCGCGGGTAACCTGAGTTTTGCGCTGATAGGCTTTTAGCTTATAAAACTCGAAAACGACATAGTCCATATAACCTGCAAGATACTTAAAACCGCAGTAAATCATATCAATGAGGGTAAAAAGCACAGGACGCCCGCATCTATCACGGACGACCTTTGCCTGCAAAAGCATATTTTTAAAATCCATCGATTTTATTCTGCGAATAAGATATTTGAGCTTATTCAAGAAAACCACCTACATATGTTTTTGGTCATTTATTTCTGCTGATTTTTCAAAAACTTCCTTATTTTTGACCTCACCGTCAATTCCCTCGGTGCTTTCCTTGGTGAATATAACCTTTACGGTCAAAAAGCAAATCTTGATATCATTCAGGAATGAAAAATCATTGATGTACAGCAAATCCATCTTAAGCTTATCCTGCGGTGTTGTATTATACTTTCCGCGCACCTGCGCAAGTCCTGTAAGGCCCGCCTTAACATTAAGACGGTATACAAACTCAGGAACTTCCTTAACATATTCCTGAATAAAGACATCGCGCTCGGGGCGAGGGCCTACAAAGCTCATATCCCCGATAAAGATATTAAACAGCTGCGGCAGTTCATCAAGGCGCAGGGCGCGCAGCTTCTTGCCTATCTTTGTAATGCGGGGGTCCTCTTTTGTTGAAAGAGTAGCTCCGCTTATCTCTTCAGCATTAGGCACCATTGTTCGGAATTTAATAACATTAAAGGGGCGGTAATTTTCGGTTATACGCTGTTGTGTATAAAAAATCGGTCCCCCGTCATCCCTCTTTATAAGAATAGCAACAACAAGCATTATTGGCGATGACAGAATTATGGCAACAGCCGAGGCTAAAACATCAAACACTCGCTTGATAAACTTTTCCTCCAGCGTCAGCGTCATAGGTTTGCAGAAAAAGAAAGGAATGTCATCTACCTGCTCTAATCGGCAATGCTGCACCGAAATTTCATAAAGCTCGGGTAGTATATAGATATTCTTATTCAGTGCCAGACAGTACTGCGCTACCTTTTCTCTTTTTTTGCTCGAGAGGTCGAGCATAAAGACGCCCTCACTCTGACAGATGGAATAGTAGAGGTTGGCATCATCGTAGCTTACAATTTTTGTTATCTCATATTTATCGGGATAACCCTGAATTTTCTTAATGTAGCTATCTATATTTTCAATATCATAGCAGACAACTACTACCTTTTGAGGCTTTTTAAAGGATTTGTATATGGCTCTTGACACAACTATCCAGGCGGAAAACGCCGCTATCTGCAAAAGCACAGTCAGCACAAAATCCCATATACCAAACCATATAAAAGAATAAACCAGCATTATCAGCACTGCGGAAATATCGCTAAATAAAATAGCAAGGCTACCCGTTAAAATAATTTCGATAGACCGCTTTGAGGGCACCGAATAGGAGCCTGTGATATATAAAAACAGAGCTGAAAATATTACTATCGGCACAATAGTTGCGTGGTCATCAATAGGTCTTATGTCCGAAGCAAAAATACCTTGAAGTGAGACAACGAACAAGACCGATATCAGGGTTATTTCGACAAGCGCATTAAGATAATAAAGCGATTTACTGAAATTCCTTATTAGTTTTTTCATCTTTGTCGCTCCAAAAAATTTTACTAAAGGCTATTAAAAACAGCCCTCGGCAGCTTTTTTGGCTGCATCACGGTCATCACAAACTATAAAATAAACATAATTTCCGTTAGAGGAAATTATAGCGTTTTCAATTTTACTGATTTCCTCGGGAACATAGTCAACAAAGCTGTCATACAGCTCCTGCTTACGCTCAAGAACGACCTCGCGCATATCCTCAACATCGTCTTTTTCTTTCATTTTGAAAACGGCAATTTCATCTGCCATAGCGCCGCTGCTGCAAACAAGAACCTCAAATTCCTCAATGGCCTCGAGGTCAATACCGTAATATCTTCTGGAGATATTATCCTCGGTGAGCGCAATTAGCTCCTCAAATTCGCCGCTGTTGTTGATTGCTGCAGCAACATCTGCGGTGGCGGGAGTTTTGCCCTCCTCGCTCTTACAAGAGCATAGGCAAACGGTAAGCGCAAGAACTGCTAAAACGACTGCGAAAATTCTCTTTTTCATAAAAATTCTCCTTTTACTCATATCTCGAGGTGTGGCGGCGGACATATTCTATCCAGGTGGTGTATACCGAGGCATTAAAATGCACACCGTCAGTGCTGATGTCAGAGGAGAGATATCCGTCCTCCGAGACAAGGGCGCTGAACACATCAACGAAATACGCTTTTTTGGATTCGGCAAGCTTTAAAAGCCTGTCATTAAACTCTTTGATTTTGGAAATGCTCATCTGGTCCGCCTTTTGTTCCTTTTCTCGTGTTATAGGCGGAATAGACTGTATATAGAACACGGCATCGGGATTATCCTTTTTAAGACGGTCAAACACCTTTTCGTACTGCTCAACCATCTGGTCTACGGGCATCCAGTCGATACCGTTTGTTCCCAGCATAATATATATTTTTGCAGGCTTAAGCTCCTTTACCGCTTCGGGGATGGTTACCTTATCTCCCGCCTTGTTGCGAACTGTTTTTGCAGAAAGGACCGTTTCAAGATTTATGCCCGTTGAGGCTACAACGCTTGTATTGGTAAGCGAGGAATAAAGGTCGATGCCCGTTGTAATAGAGTCGCCCACAAAGACAGCATCGTCAAAATAAGCGGTCTCGCGCATTTTGGACTCTCTAAGAGGCTGAGAAAATCTCTCATCACTAAGAGTCAGCGGCTGCGAGGACGAGGACAGCGCTTCAGGGGTGCTCTCGGGTTTAGCGGGCTGCGAAGAAACGGCATCAGGGCGCTGTGCTATAAGGTTTTTATTTACATCGTTACCTGTAAACAGCCATACCACCGATAAAATCAGAGCCACGACAAGTAAGAGCGCCAAAAGCGACAGCCCCGCAAGGCTGCTGTTAAGCTTAACCTCATAGGTTTTTGCCTTTTTGTCAAATATACTGCGCCTATCTGCCATACACTCACCTACCGTAAAACACATTTATCATATTGTATCACTTATGTGTTAATTTGTCAATTATTGCAGCTCTCTTAAAGACATATCAGCATTAGTTTTGCACAATTTCAGTCTACTAATGCAAAAAGCGCCTTTTCCCTCGGAAAAGACGCTTTTAATTTTATATATTTGCACTCTGCAAAAATGCACGAAGCCGCTCGGTTTTGGGATTATGGAAAAGCTCGTGCGGCTCTCCCTCCTCGGCAATAACACCCTCATGCATAAATATAACCTTATCGGAAACATCACGGGCAAAAGCCATTTCGTGAGTTACGATAACCATAGTCATATCAGCCTCGGCAAGCTTTCTGATAACCGAGAGTACCTCGCCCGTAAGCTCAGGGTCAAGGGCGCTTGTCGGCTCATCAAAAAACAGCACCTCGGGGTCAAGCGCAAGGGCGCGGGCTATTGCAACACGCTGCTGCTGTCCGCCCGAAAGCTCGCAGGGGTAGGCATTTTCTTTATCTGAAAGCCCCATCTGCGAAAGAAGCTCTCTTGCCTTTGCCTCTGCCTCTTCGCGGCTCTTTTTCTGAACATAAATAGGAGCCTCGATTATATTCTGCATAACCGAAAAGTGGGGAAACAGGTTAAAATTCTGAAATACTAATCCAAAATACGAGCATATTTTTCTAAGCTCTTCTTTTTCAGCATAAAGCTGACCCGCTTCTGTATCCCTGACGAGATATTCACCCTTGTAAGAGATACTGCCGCCATTTGCTTTTTCAAGGTTAGTAGCGCAGCGAAGTAGGGTTGACTTTCCGCTGCCCGAGGAGCCTATAACAGCAACCGTTTGTCCCTTTTCAACAGAAAAGGAAATGCCTTTTAAGACCTCATTATTGCCAAATCGCTTTTTAAGGTCACGAATTTCTAAAACTGCCAAGCTGCTCCCCCCTTAGTCGTGATAATAACTCAGCTTTTTCTCTATCTTGCCAAAAAGAAGAGTTAGCATACCGTTAAACAAAAGATAAAATACGCCCGTAAAGAAAAGCGGCCAGATAATTGCCTTTGTACTTGCGAGCTCATAAGCCTGCTGAACAATTTCGGCAACCATAATACATCTTGCAAGGGCTGTATCCTTAACAAGAGTAATAATTTCATTGGACATTGGCGGAACTATTCTTTTAACCACCTGCGGGAGAACGATTCGTGAGAAAACCTGTTTTTTGCTCATTCCGAGAACCTGCCCCGCCTCGTGCTGACCGCGGGGTATTCCCTCAATACCGCCTCTGTATATCTCCGAAAAATAGCAAGCATAATTTATGGTAAACGCAATTAAGACGGCAACGATTCTGCCCGAATCCTCGATGCCGTAATTTAAAAACAAATATGTATCTATTTTTCCAAAGAGCGGGTAGTTAAATAATAGCCCCGGAATGTAATAGATAATGAAAATCTGAAGCATCAAAGGAATGCCTCGCACCACCCAAACTATCACCTTTGAGATAGCTTTGAGCGGCCAGAAACGGCTCATAGAACAAAACGCTATAGGCAGACCAAGCGGTGCGCCGCAAAGCAGCGTCACCGCAAAGATCAGTAGTGATATCTTAAAGCCGTCAAATAGGAAAACAACTACTTCCCAAAATGACATGGTGTATCTCCGTTCATATTTTTGAATTTACTTATTTCTGGTCGTTAAAATCAATAATAGCGGTATTCTCAACACCGTATTTCTTTGCAAGAGCGGTGATAGTACCATCTGCTCCGAGCTTTTTGAGCTCATTGTTAACAAGGGGAGTAAGCTGGCTGTTCTTCTTAAAGCCGATAGCATAGTACTCAGCCTCGCTCTCAATACCCTCAACAATTTTAAGGTTTGCATAGTTGCCTTTTCCGCACATGCTCTTTGCAAGCTGCTCATCTAAAACAGCGAAATCAGAGGTTGCAGAATTTACTTCCATAAGAGCGTCTGTCTGATAGGTAACGCCCTTAATGGTTGCGCCCTTAAAGGTCTTTGCAAAGGTTTCACCTGCAGAGCCTTTTTCTGCTGCGCCTTTTTTGCCGCTTAAGTCAGCTGCTGTTTTAATGGTGGTATCCTTCTTTGCAACAACAACCTGCTTGTTACCCATATAGTTATAAGAGAAATCAACCTTCTCTGCTCTTGCAACACCGTCATCGTCCTTGGTGTTTGCAGTAAAGCCATTCCAGATGCAGTCAATAGTGCCTGAGTTTAAGTCAACATACTTGTTGTTCCAGTCAATGAGCTTAAATACAACCTTGTAGCCAAGCTTTCCAAAAACAGCCTCAGCAAGCTCGGTGTCAAATCCGATGAGCTTACCATTCTCATCCTTGTAGTTCATGGGCTCATAAAGAGTGTAGCCTACGGTTACAACCTTCTGCTCTGCCGAAGCAGTTTGTGAACTGCCGTCAGCCTTTTCTTTTGTGCCGCAGCCGACAAAGCAAAGAGCCATCATCATAGCTGCCATTACAAGTGCAATAATCTTTTTCATTGTTTTTGTCCTCCGTTTTATTTAGTGTGATATTAGTTTACTACTTTATCTTAGTAAAGTAAATAGGCAAAATAGCCTAACTTAAAATTTATTTTTTAGGAATAATTAGACATAATTCACAATAATATATAGGTTAAAAGAACAAACGGACAAAAAAGGCACTGAGAATAAAGCCTGTAAGGTCGGCAGCGACGGCACTCGGAGCTGTGTGGCGGGTGTTTGAAATATTCACCGCGCCGAAATAGACGGCGATAGTATAAAATGTAGTTTCGGTAGAGCCTGCGACGACGCTTGCCACTCTGCCGACAAAGCTGTCAGCGCCATAATTTTTAAATATATCCTCTATAACCGCAAACGAGCCGCTGCCCGAAAAGGGTTTTAAAAGCATAAGCGGCAATACCTCCTGAGGAATACCTAAAAAAGAGGTCGGCTTTGAAAGAAATGATGTGAGCGCATCAAGGGCGCCCGAGGCGCGAAACATACCGATAGCGGTTATAAATAACGCAAGCGTTGGAACAAGGTTTTTAGCGGTATTAAGTCCCTCTGCTGCTCCCGCAGTAAATTCCTTCATTATATCTACCTTTTTAATAAATGCGGCAATCAGCACCGCGCAGATGACCGCAGGAATAACAAAAACGGTAATGTTCATTTTTTTGCCCTTCTTTTAAAAAGAGGAATAATGCGTGCAAACAAAAGTCCTACCGCAAGCGAGAGAGCGCTGCAGCAAACGGTGGCGGGTAGGATATTCATAGGATCAGCGCAGCCATAGGACGAGCGAAGAACAGCAAGTGTGGTTGGCAGCAGCTGAATACTTGCGCTGTTTATTACCGCAAAGGACACCATATGGTCGCTCGGGCGGCTGCTCTGATGGTTTAGCATATGCAGCTCACGCATTGCGGCAATTCCAAAGGGGGTGGCAGCATTTCCAAGACCGAGTAGGTTTGCCGACATATTCATACTGATAAGGCGGGCGGCTTTTCCTTTTATATCGAGATGCGGAAAGACAAGGCGCAAAATCGGCGAGAGAAGTCGGCTCAAAAGGTCACAGATGCCCGCCTTTTCGGCAAGGCGCATAATACCGCTCCAAAAGCAAAGTCCACCTGCAAGGCGCAGCGTAAGCTGCACGGCATCGCCCGCGCCCGAAATGGCGGCATCAGACAGTGCCTGAGAGTTGCCCAAAAAAATAGAAAACACAAATGAGATAACCGCTATAAAACAAAGTAGTGAGTTCATTAAATTGTCCTCCCTTTGCTTCATATTTATGTTAAAATCGGGGAGAACTTGCAAATTTTAAAGTATTGTGCTAAACTATTTATATTATTTAAGAAAGCAAGGTATTTTTATATGAAAAATCCTATCGTTACAATAAAAATGCAGAACGCCGAGCTCGCTCCCATAGAGATAGAGCTTTATCCGGAAATTGCGCCCAACACAGTTAACAACTTTGTTGCGCTTGTAAATGACGGATTTTACAACGGAATTATTTTCCACAGAGTTATTCCCGGATTTATGATTCAGGGCGGTGACCCCGAGGGAGTTGGCATTGGAGGCCCCGGATACAGCATCAAGGGCGAATTTGCCGCAAACGGATTTGAAAACAACCTTAAGCACACAAGAGGAGTTATTTCTATGGCTCGCGCTATGGACCCTGACAGCGCAGGCTCGCAGTTCTTTCTTATGCACAAGGATGCTCCTCACTTAGACGGTCAGTATGCCGCATTTGGAAAGGTTATCTCAGGAATTGAAACAGTTGATGCCATTGCCGCAGCAGCTCGCGATTTCAGGGACAAGCCTTATGAGGATCAGGTTATGGAAAGCGTTACTGTTAACACCTTTGGAGAGGCTTTTCCAAAGCCTCAGACTGTTTAAAACAGCTCTTTATATCAAGGAGATTATTTTATGATTAAAAAGTCCATCGTTTTTACGGTGATTTTGGGATTGCTCATTTCCCTGAGCGTTTCCTGCAAGCAAAAGGAAAAGCCTTTAGTATCTTCTGACCCCATTTCATCTGCCGTTACCTCATCAGAGCAGATAGAGGCTGACAGTCAGTTAGGCTGGGGAGACCCCCTGGACCCCGTCAAAATGCTGCGCCCCTCATTTTTGTCTGTCGGAAAAAACGGCGATATCTTTTACTGTGACAACGAGGGTAGCATTTACAGACAGCTTGCTGAGAGCAACGGTCTTTCAAAAATTTATTCCAGCAGCAAATATGATTTTGTTTCTGTTGAAGTTCTCAGCGACACGCTGATATGCGCGGGATATGTAAATTCAAGTGATGACTCGGGATACATTATCTTTAATTTAAAGGAAAAAACCGTCACCAGCGCCGTTTGGGGTGATGATTTTAAAGGAAAGAACATCTATTCACTTGTCCATTTTAATGATTCGGTTTATTTCCTTTCAAACCCCGACCGATACGGAAGATATACCCTTTACAGACAGACAAAGGACAAGACTCAGCAGCTTGCTGTGGGCGTTAATGAATTTTTCATTCTGAGAAGCCGCCTGTTTTACAATGTCGGTGGTTATATATTCTCTATAAACCCCGATGGCAGCGACCTTAAGATAATATGCGATGTTGTGACCAACGATTTTCTTGGCTTTACCATTACTGAAAGCTCACTGTTTTATATGAGCAACGAAAACACCTATCACACACAGACATATTCATCGGGATATCGCAAATATGCCGAAAGAATAAAGGTTTACACCAGCGCGACAAGCCAAAGACACGCATTTTTCTGCGGTGTAGACGGCGGTATATATGCCTTCTCGCTTATAACCGATGCGCTTACAAAGGTTTCGGATTACACTGCCGATGAAATTGTTTGCATTGGAGATTATCTTTATTTAAAGCCCGCAGACCCCTTAGATTACCCCGAGCTTGAAAAGGATTTTATCATTCAGAATGACATTTATCGTTTCAAGATTTCAGACCTTGTGGGAGAAGCTTCAAATGAAAGCGCTGATACAAGCTCCTCTATTGCCGCCTCTGAGTTAACATCCTCCCTAATGGCAGAAATCGAAGCTCCTATCCCCGTTCCCGAAAGATTTGGAATGTAATAAAAAAGGAGAAGCTATACAGCTTCTCCTTTTTTATTTTGTATTAAGTTAAAAATCAAATTCGTCCTGATTCTCCCAGTTATGGAAAACCTGCTGAACGTCGTCATTATCCTCCATATGGTCGAGCATAAGCTGCATTTTCTTTGCAGTTTCCTCATCCTCAAGCCTTACATATGTAGATGGAACTTTTTCAACCTCGGCAGAGAGAATATTATATTTCTCTGACAGAGCATCACGAACGGCTATAAGCTCAGACGGCTCGGTTACGATCTCAACAACCTCATCCTGAAACTCAAAGTCGCCTGCTCCTGCCTCAACACAGTCCTCCATAACCTTGTCTTCATCAAGTCCATTATTCTCAAGAAGAATAATTCCCGACTCGGAGAAAAGATATGAAACGCAGCCCGACTGACCCATATTTCCGCCGAATTTATCAAAATAGTGGCGCATATCTGCAGCGGTTCTGTTTCTGTTATCAGAAAGGCACTCAACTATAACAGCAATTCCGTTAGGTCCATAGCCCTCGTAAACGATGGTTTCGTAATCCTTACCGTCACTACTTCCTGCCTTTTTGATAATTCTGTCTATATTATCATTAGGTACGTTGTTTGCCTTTGCCTTTGCAATAAGTTCTCTGAGTTTACTGTTTGAGTTAGGGTCAACGCCGCCCTCTTTAACAGCAACTGCAATTTCTCTACCGATTTTTGTGAAAACCTTTGCTTTCTGGGCATCGGTTTTTTCTTTTTTGCGTTTAATATTATTCCACTTGGAGTGTCCTGACATTTATATTCCCCTCTGGTTTAGTTCTTGAAAAATTGGTCGATATCATCAAAATATCCGTCACCAACGCCGCCGTCCGCAATTTTATCAAACGGGTTTGCAAAGTTAGAGGATACGGCTGCGCCGTCCTCAAAATCGGTGGCGATAACGGTAATTCTCATTTCATCGGTCATATTATCGTCATAAGCAAAGCCGAAGATAATATTTGCCTCGGGATGAGCCGCCTTGCGGATAATGCTGGAGGCAACATCAACATCAGCAAGCGAGATATCCGAAGAAGCGGTGAGGTTGAGGATAACTCCCTTTGCACCGTTAATCGAGGTTTCAAGCAGCGGACTGGAAACTGCTGCATTTGCAGCCTCCTCTGCTTTGTTTTCGCCGCTGGCGCTGCCAATTCCCATATGAGAGGTGCCGGCACCCTTCATAATGCTGACAACATCAGCAAAGTCAAGGTTAATAACACCGGGGACATTGATAAGGTCCGAAATGCTGCGAACTGCCTGACGAAGAACATCATCAGCAAGAACGAAGGCATTAAGGAAGGTAATATCAGTTTCAGCAACGAGCTTCAATCTCTCGTTAGGGATAACAAGCAGAGAATCGACCTGCTCGCGAAGAGCGGTGATACCGAGCTCTGCCTGATCGTGACGCACCTTGCCCTCAAAATCGAAAGGCTTGGTTACAACACCGATGGTGAGAATACCCATTTCTTTTGCAATAGATGCAACAACGGGGGCTGCGCCTGTTCCTGTTCCACCGCCCATACCTGCGGTGATAAACAGCATCTGAGCACCCTCAATAGCAGCTGCGATTTCATCGCGACTTTCCTCTGCAGCGCGCTGACCCTTTTCGGGAACTCCGCCTGCGCCACGGCCGTGGGTAAGCTTGTCCCCAATAGAGATTTTAGTTGCAATATTATCGGCTGCTCTGAAAAGAGCCTGCTGGTCAGTGTTTATCATAAGAAACTCAACACTGCTCATACCCGACTCAATCATTCTGTTAACGGCATTTCCGCCGCCTCCGCCCACTCCGGCGACAAGAATTCTGGCTTTTTTCTCAAACTCGTTATCTAATACAAGCTCCATAACGGCGCCTCCTCTTAAGTTGGGATATTTTAAATTAACGCAAATACATATATATTATATAA
>JAXJQH010000078.1:0-3308 GCA_036311245.1 Oscillospiraceae bacterium
TCTTGATAAAAAGATAAGAGAATTAGAAAAGGATATTTCTGAAAAATTTTCTGTCCTCGGTGCTACTGCCGTACACGAGGAATTCTCTGAAAAGCTCGAGCAAATAAAATCAGATGCCGATGCGCTTGATCGATTTAATAGGGAGCTTCTTGAAACAGAGCAGGAGGTAGCCGAGTGCTTTGAGCGCGATAATATTGAAAAGCTGTCTGCTCCCGAAAATGCTGCCTCGGTAGAGGAGCTTTCCGATAGTCTTACAAAGCTCGAGCAAAGGCTCTCAGAAATTTTAGAGCAAATCCCTGAGCTGAGGCTTGCGGCAGAAAGGCTCTCACAAAGCCGCACACGGCAAAACGAGCTTGAAGAGCTTATTGAAGCCGAAGGCGAGGCACAGCAGCAATACAGCTTAAAGCTCAGTAATCTAAAGCTGACACAAGAGCTTTTGCTTGCCGCTAAAACCGAGCTGTCTGAGAAATATTCTGCGGGTATAAACTTAAGCTTTGCAGAGTATAGCAGCCGATTTCTTGATGCTGCTACAAATAATGCCCGACTTAGCTCAGAGCTTGAGCTTTCAGTAGAGCGGCAGGGAGTGGGCAGAAAGGCTGAGTTTTTCTCAAGCGGTCAGCAAAGCGTTATGGATGTTTGCCTGAGGCTGTCCTTGATTGACGCTATGTTTGAAAAAGAAAAGCCGTTTCTACTGCTCGATGACCCGTTTCACACACTCGATGAAAAAAATCTCAATAGCGCGCTATCTCTTTTAAAACAGGTATCAGACAAATTGCAGATAATTTATTTTACCTGCCATAAGAGCCGTGCAATTTAAAAAACAAAAACAAGGAAGAGAGCTGATATAAATGTTAGAGCAGGGAAGACCGCAAAATACAGAGGGAAGACTCCCGAAAGAAATCAGAACCTATGATTTTCTCGATTCTCTCGGGGTGGAGTATTCGCGAATGGACCATGCGCCCGCAGACACTATGGAGGCGTGCGAGGAGGTTGACCGCGCGCTTAATATCAGAATTTGCAAAAACCTCTTTCTCTGTAACCGCCAGCAAACTGCATTTTATCTTTTGTGTATGCCGGCTGATAAACCCTTTAAAACCAAGGACCTTTCGGCGCAGATAGGCTCTGCCCGCCTTTCCTTTGCAAGTCCTGAGCACATGGAAAAGTATCTTGATATCACTCCCGGCTCGGTCAGCATTTTGGGACTTATGAATGACAGCGAAAATGCAGTGCAGCTGCTTATTGATGAGGATGTGCTCGCCCGCGAGCATTTCGGCTGCCACCCCTGCATTAACACCTCAAGCCTCAGAATGAAAACTGCCGAGCTCACCGAAAAAATAATTCCCGCCCTGAAACACCCCGCCCGTATTGTAAAGCTATAAAAAATTGCCCGAGTGACTGTAAAGTCACTCGGGCATTTGTTTTACCACATTGGGCGGCCGCCGCCGAAACCACCGCCGTGTATTGTGCCGCCTCCTTTCGCTTTTCTGCTTACAATGATATGCGCTTTAGCTTAAATAAACTTAAAAAGCCTCAAACTTTTTAAAAAGAAAGTTGACAACTGCCCTAAAAAAATGCTATAATTAGCCTCACGCGGGTATGGCGGAATTGGCAGACGCACTAGACTTAGGATCTAGCGGGAAACCATGCAGGTTCGACCCCTGTTACCCGCACCAGAAAAGAAACACCTTTTGTCTACCGACAAAAGGTGTTTCTTTTCAACTAAGTGTGCCTTGCGGCACGATAAGTGCACCTCCGGTGCGTGAAGTTTGCCTTTGGCAAGAAGTGCCTGCGGGCGTGAGTGGTGCACTTAACTTCACTTCGTGCGTAAGCACGGTACTTCACAGCGGCAACGCCGTTGCTTCACTTGGGCCAAGCCCAAACTTCACTGATAATTGAGTGTCAACAAATTTTATGCTATAATCAGTTCAATAAATAAGAATTCGACAGTTAGATTTCACTCTACCAACGGTTTACTTCTCCTCACTAAACCGCTGGTGGGTGTATTTCATGCAAAATAGCTGTTACACTGTATGGGAAAGGAGGCAATCTATGAACCAAATAAAAATCGGAAGATTTATTGCCGAGTGCAGAAAAAAGGCAAACTTAACACAAATGCAGTTGGCAGGAAAACTGGGTATCACCGATAAAGCAATATCCAAATGGGAACGCGGCGTGGCAATGCCTGATACTTCGATAATGCTTGAACTCTGTGACATTCTTTGTATCAGTGTAAATGAATTATTAAGTGGGGAGAAAATCAACATGGAAAATAATAATCAGAAAAACGAACAGCTTTTGCTTGATATGGCAAAGGAATTAGAGAATAAAAATAAAACAATTTGGTCTTCTATGTGGGCAATTATGATCGTAAGTATGACAGCCCTAATTGCAGGTATCTTTATTGCTGCATTTTTGATTCACGAAGGAGTGTGGCAGCTTGTCGCAATTCTTGGTGTTTGCGTTGTGTTTTTGATACCGTGCTTCTATGCATTAAAGCTTGAAGTCAGTGTGGGTGCTTACAAATGCAAAAATTGCGGTCACGAAATTGTTCCTACCTATAAAGAAGCGATGATGGCTATGCACAGAGGCTTTACCCGTCACTTAATGTGTCCTAAATGCAATAAACGCACTTGGTGCAAAAAAGTATTGAAGAAGTAAATAAGAATTTGTCGAACAGAGCAGCTACAATACTTTTGGTCGTTCTTACCCCTACTTACACTACTTTTAGTCGCTCTTTCGCACGAAAGAAACCTCTTTTGTCTTGATAGACAAAAGAGGTTTCTTCTTGCTTATAGGGGGCAAAATAGCCCCAATATAGGAAAATACCACTAAAATATGGGTTGGAACGGATGAACAGACCGCACCAGCCGATGTTGTTGCGTTATAGTTCGGTAAAATGGTGTTTTACTTTTTGCGTTTCTTTGCACAGTAAAGAAGACGCCAAACCGCAATCGATAGGATTTGAATACTATACAAATTTTACTGCTTCCTCATCTGGCGCAGAAACAGTAATATCGCTAATATGAGCAGAGTGACGGCATATCCGAGTACCCACCACAAATGTGGAAAAATATTGTCGAAATCTCCTGTAAGTACAGCTCGTTCCATATCAACGGCATGAACAAACGGAAGTGCATAGGCAATCTTCTTAAATGCACCACCCACGAGGTCAAGGTCAAACCAAATACCGGACAACCACGCTGAAAGGTTGGTAAGCAAAGCGCCGCAGATGCCGCCGACCTGCTTATCGGTAAATACGCTTCCGCAAAGGAGTCCCAAAGCAATGTAGAGGATGGATACGGGAATAA
>JAXJQH010000079.1:0-4106 GCA_036311245.1 Oscillospiraceae bacterium
AAATCCGCTTTTCTCTTTATGATTTTTTTAATTCTTTGTGTTTTGGGTGGGGGAGCTGTGAAAGGACTATCGCTGCAAACATTACAGCGCAGCCGACAAGCTCACGCACAGAGAGCACCTCGCCCGAAATGAGTGCGCCGCTTAGTGCAGCAAAAACCGACTCAAGGCTCATAAGTATTGATGCGACGGTCGGGTTTTTGGAATACTGCTGACCGACTATTTGCAGGGTGTAAGCCACGCCGCAGGACATAATACCGAGATAAAGAATATATGGAGTAGCTTTTAAAATATAAGATAGGGAAGGGCTTTCAAAAATAAACATCAGCACAAGCGAAAGCACGCCGCAGACTAAAAACTGAAGCGCTGAAAGCTTTACTCCGTCAACTTTTTCGCCAAAGCTGTCCACACATAAAATCTGTGCAGTAAAGGCAAAGGCGCAGAAAAGAACAATGATATCGCCCGTATATATGCCCTCTCCACTGCCGCTTTGGCAGAGCAGAAACATTCCCAGCGCCGCAAGTGCCGCGCCTATCCAAACGGTAAACGAGGCTCGCTTTTTCATAAACAGACCGAAAACGGGAACAAGAACGACATAAAGCGCTGTTATAAATCCACTCCTTCCCGAGGCTGCCGCCTCGGCGGGATAGAGCGCAATTCCAAACTGCTGAAAATTGGTCGCGATACATAGCGCCGCTCCGCATAATATGCCCGCTAAAATGAGGTTCTTTCGTTGCTTTGGCGTCCCTTCAAAAATGGGAGCGCCGCTTTTTTTTGAGCGAAATATAATAAGCGGGAGCAGCGCCGCCGTTCCGATAAGCGAGCGCACACCGTTAATGGTAAAGGCGGGCAGGAGCTCTGCCGCCTTGTCCTGCATAACAAATGAAACTCCCCAGATAAGCGCCGCTAAAACAAGCAGCAGATTGCCTTTTAAGTTTTTGCTCATATTTTCCACCCTTAAAGAGAAATCTCGCCGCGCTCGAGCATTTTCTGAGCTGCCAAGAGAATTCCAAGCATACCGCTGTCAAAGGAAAGCGCGCCCTGCATCCAGGCGGCATAAGGCTCTCTGAGAGGAGCGTCAGCCGAAAGCTCAATGGATGCGCCCATTGTAAATGTGCCCGCCGCCATAATAACCTCGTTTTCATACCCAGGCATTGCCCAAGGCTCAGGGGATACAAATGAATCTATGGGAGCGCCGCTCTGAATTCCGCGGCAAAAGCTGCAAAGTCTGTCTTTATTTCCTAAAAGCAGACACTGAACGATGTCGCTGCGCTTTTCGCTTGAAGAAGGTGTTGTCTTAAAGCCGAGGCTTTCGAAAAAGCGCGCAGCAAAAATGGCGGTTTTAACTGCATTGCAAACCGTCTGAGGAGCTAAGAAAAGTCCTAAAAACAGCTCTCTGTTCATATCTAAGGTGCAGCCCATCTCCTTGCCGACACCGACATAGCAAAGTCTGTCGGCACACTTCTCAACAAGGTCGCGCCTGCCCGCGATATATCCGCCTGTGCGGGCAATTCCGCCGCCTGCATTTTTTATAAGCGAACCAATTATAAGGTCAGCTCCGTAATCGGTAGGCTCTTTTGTGTCAACAAACTCACAGTAGCAGTTGTCAACCACTATAAGAGCGCTCTTATTTACCTTTCGAACTGCCTCTATGATTTCCCTTGTTTGCTGTGTGGTGTAAGAGGGACGCAGAGAGTAGCCGCGCGAACGCTGTATGTAAGCGATTTTAATATCCTCTTTACAGGCGCTTTCAATAGCCTCTATATCGGGTAGCCCGTCATCTTTAAGCTCAACCTCGCTGTAGATAACGCCGAAATCAATAAGCGAGCCGTCCCCTTTCTTTCCGTTTATTCCGATAACGGGGTGCAGAGTGTCGTAGGGACTGCCCGTAAGTGACACCATTTTGTCTAAGGGGCGCAAAAGTGCGCTTAGTGCGGTGGAAATGGTGTGCGTGCCCGACATAAAGTTAAAGCGCACAAGGGCATCCTGCGCGCCCACTATGCGGGCAAAAACAGAGTCGAGCATATTTCTGCCGCTGTCATCGTAGCCGTAACCCGTAGTTCCGATAAGGTGCGCTGCCGAAACGTTGCAGGATGTAAAAGCCTCCATAACCTTTACTTGATTATGAAGCCTTATGTCCTCTGCAGCTTTAAACTGCTCCTGACACTCGTTTTGTACCTTTTCGGCAAGTGAATAGAGCCGATTGTCTATAGAGTAGTAGTCTTTCCAAGATTTCATTTAACGTCCGTCCTTTGTATTTTGAGAAAATGAGAGCAGGCAAAAGCGCCCGCAGCGTTTAAAACCGATTTTTTTATAAAGCCTTTTAGCAGAGGCTAAGGTGCAAAGCAGCGTGGGAACTTTCCCCTCTGATAAGAGTATTTGACTGATTTTTGCAACTACCGTGCCGCCAAGTCCGCGCCTACGAAATTGGGGCAGAACAGAAACATCGGAAATTATCGAAATGTTATTAAAAGAGTGCATTATGCCCGCTGTCGCAGCCGCCTTGCCGTCATATTCTGCTAAAAACAAGCGGGCGGGAAGTTCGCTTCTGTAAAAAATATCGCAGTAGTATTCCTCATAAGAGGTGTTTTTGTAAAAGGGGTCGGCAGCCTTTAAAACATCAAAAAAATCCAAAACATTCGGAGTTTCAAAAACCTTGTAATCTATAAAATTTTTAGGGCTTTTAATAACCATAGCCTCGCCGCAGATTTTGTTAAGTGCGAGCTTTTTCGAGAGTTTCCGCCCAATCAAGGCGTCGCATTCCAGCGTTGTAATGGGCGCGGCACACAAAAAGGCGCAAAGCTCCTCTAAATCAGGCTTTTTGAAAACGCAGAGGGTACCGCTACCGCCGTACCTACATAAAACAGCGCAGACCTTACCCCTATTTTCTATTTCGTAAACATTGCAAAGCCGCTTTGGCTCAAAGCATTTTGCATTGGCGCAAAGGCGGGAGAGTAGAACATCAGGCTTTCGCTTTTTAAATTGCGTCTGACATATTTCGCATAGCCGCTCAAATGATATTTCCTTTATCATAGCTGTGCAAAACGCGGCAGAATAGCCGAAACAAGGTCATAAACTGCCTCTAAATCAGAGTATTTTATAACGCAGGCAGGAGTGTGCAGATAACGGCAGGGAATTGAAACAGCCGCAGTGCGAACACCGCCGCATAGCTTGTGAATAGCCGCAGAGTCATTTGCTCCCGCAACGGCGCGCTTTTCCTGCGCAGCAATGCCGCTTTCCTTTGCGGTCTTCATAATGATATTAAAAAGCTCCTTGTCATATATGCAGCCGCGGTCCATAAACGAAACAACGCCGCCTTTTCCAAGATTGCAAACACTCTTGTCGTAGGTTACATCCTGAATATCGCAGGCGGTAGTGGAATCTATAACAATGGCAATGTCGGGCGCTACCGTTTCGGTAACCATATGCGCTCCGCGGCAGCCTATCTCCTCCTGAACAGTAAAGCAAACAGTAATATCGCAGGGGACCTCGCTTTGAAGCAGCTTTATTAGAGCGGCGCAGCCGCAGCGGTCATCAAGCGCTCTTGCTAAAATGTGACCGTCACCAAGCTTTGTAAAGTCGCCGCTCAGCGTTCCCTCATCTCCTAAAGAAACGAGTTCTTCTGCCGCCTTTCGGCTTTCGGCACCGATATCTATATAGAGATTTTCCTCTGAAATTACAGAGGTCTTAGCCTCACCTGAGAGAAGATGAGTAGGCACAATGCCAATAACTCCGTAAACAGGCTTCCTTGCGCAGATAGTAACCTGCTTTGCGGGCAGAATTCGCGCGTCGATACCGCCGACGGTGGTAAATTTAAGCAGTCCGCCCTCGGTGATGTGGGTGATTATAAAACCAACCTCGTCGGTGTGCGCTGCGAGCATAATTTTGTGCTTTGGCGCGATTTTGCCCTTTTTCTCGCAGATTAGATTTCCTGCGCGGTCAAGGCGCACACTCTCGCAATAAGGCAGGACCTCGGCGCGTATCATTTGGGCAAGATTTTTCTCGTCGCCCGAAACGGCAATGGGGGCGCAGAGCTTTTTAAGAATTTCTTTCATTCTGCATCCGCCTTTCTTATATAACCTTCAATAAGCCGAGCCGCAGCCTCAAGG
>JAXJQH010000080.1:0-1778 GCA_036311245.1 Oscillospiraceae bacterium
AATATTTCACCAAATCACTTGGATGTCCATCGCGATATGGATGAATATGTTTCGGCTAAGAAAAATATTTTTTTGCATCAGCATAAAGGTGACCGTCTTATTTTAAATCTTGACAACGAATTAACCCGCAGCTTTGAGAAAGAAACCCGCGGCTCTGTTTGTTGGTTTTCCTATAACAGTCCCGATGCCTTTGAGGACAAAGACGGTGCTTTTTTATCTTCTGACGGGTATCTTTGCCTTAAAAATCAAAAGGGCGTTCAAAAAATAATGCACAAAAGCTCTATCCAGCTACCTGGTGAACACAATGTTGAAAACTATCTTACCGCCATTGCCGCTGTCGGCGATGTAGTCAGTGCCGAGCATATGCGCAGCGTTGCCGAAAGCTTCGGCGGCGTTGAGCACAGAATTGAGCTTGTGCGCACACTTGATGGCGTCAGGTACTATAACGATTCCATAGCCTCAAGCCCCACTCGCACTATTGCGGGACTTCGCGCTTTTCCCCAAAAGGTTATTCTCATTGCGGGCGGTTATGACAAGAACCTTAGCTTTGATCCGCTCGCTCCCCTTATAAAAGAAAAGGTTTCTTTGCTCATTACTCTGGGCGCAACTGCCGAAAAAATCGAAAAGGCAGTACTGCGTGACCCCTCGCCGCTCTCTCCACCCGAAATCATAAGAGTTGCGGATATGGCAGAGGCAGTCATCACAGCGCACAAAAGAGCGCATGACGGCGACATTGTTCTAATGAGTCCTGCCAGCGCCAGCTTTGATATGTACCGTAATTTTGAGCTGCGCGGCAGACACTTTAAAGAGCTTGTAAATGCCCTTTAGGAAAGGAAATGTCTATGGAACTTGTTAAGATTTTAGACAGGCTTTGCTCTATCCCCACAGTTTCGGGAAACGAGGACAAGCTTTTGAAGGTTTTATCAAAAATTCTTCCTGAAAGCCTTGAAATTTCACTTGATAATATTAAAAACATTCACATAAAGGGTGGCGAAGGCGACAAAAAAATTCTTTTGGACGCCCACTGTGACCAGATTGGCTTTATCGTTACCGATTTTTGCGACAACGGTTTTCTGCGCGTTGCCCCCGTTGGCGGAATAGATGTCCGCACCCTTTTAGGCGCACGCCTTAAAGTCTTTGGAAAAGAGGAGCTTGTCGGAGTTTTCTCGTCCGTTCCCCCGCATTTGCAGAAAGACGGTGACGCTAATAAATTTCCCGCCATTGAGGAGCTTGCAGTTGATATTGGTCTGCCGCTTGTAACAGCAAAAGAACTTGTTAGCCTTGGAGATACCGCAATTATTGAAAACACTCCCATTATGCTCTCGCAAAACCGCTACTGCGCCGCGGGGCTTGATAACAAGGCAGGCTGCGCAGTTATGCTTTATGTTATGGAAAGGCTCTTTAACTCTCCGCTGCTTAAAAATACCTCGGTAGAGCTTGTTTTAAGCTCGCAGGAGGAGCTTGGAATGCGCGGAGCGTGCGCAGTTTCTCGCAAAGAGGAATTTGACAAGGTAATTTCAATAGATGCAAGCTTTGCCGATTTCCCAGGCTGCCCGCAGGACAGCGTCGGTGTGCTTGCAAAGGGGCCTATGCTTGGTCACAGTCCCGTTTTATCCAAAGCCTTTACGCAGGAGCTTTCCTGTCTTGCAGAAAAGCTCCTTATACCAATGCAGCATGAGGTTATGGGCAGGTCCACCGGCACGAATGCCGATGTTCTCTCGCTTGCATCGGGCGGTGTTGATTGCGCTCTTATCTCTCTGCCGCTTCGCAATATGCAC
>JAXJQH010000081.1:0-10338 GCA_036311245.1 Oscillospiraceae bacterium
ATCGAGGCTTATGAGAGCTCTGTTAAATAACTGTATTTAACGGCATTTGTATACTAAACAAAACCGTCTTTGGAAGGGTTTCCAAAGACGGTTTTTCCTTTTAAATTCTTATTATTTGGGTAGAAAATTCATTTTTTGAGGATTTATTTTTTAAAGTCAGCTCAAATGCTGCGGTGCATTTTTCTTCTATCTCGGTAATTTTCTTTGCATCCTCGGAAATCTCGCGGGCGCGCGCAAGAGAGGTTATTATGGGCAGGGTTGCGGTTTTTTTAGATACAAGCTCAAGTCCCTTTTTATTGTGTCCGAGCACTCTTATATAGCAAGGCTCTAAGGCCATTATCTCTTTTGAAAAACCTAAAAGTGCATACATTAAAATTCGGCGAATTCGAGACATTGTGTAGCGTCGTGTTTTTATAAGCTCGCAAAGCTCAGTTAGCGACTTTACCTCTTTTGCCATGCGCGAAATTCTATTTTCAAGTCCCTCTGAAACATCGGGAAGGTTAGCTATTTCCTCTGCGCTCATAAGGCGCAATTTTAATAAAAGCGCATTTTCAAGGCTACTAATGCCTTGTGAATAGTTTTGCTCAAAGAGCGCCTTTTCATAAATTTCAAAAGCGCCTTTAGGAGCATATTTTTTTAAGTTTTCGGCATTAAAATTCTCTCTCAAATAGCTTGCTGAGGCAAAACACTCACAAGGCTCTGCGCCGTTATGTTCGCTGCCTTTTCTCAGAATGGGATAAGGGCTCATTTTTGAGCCTATTTTAGCTATGTGCCTTATATACTCTACCCCTAAAATATCATTAGGGGTGCTTAAAGTGGCGGCAGCGCCCTTATTTATTTCTTCTACCGCAAGGCTCCTTGCCTTTGCATAGGTCATTCCCTCTTTTAAAAGTTCTTTTGTTCGGTCACTTACCCTATCGTCATCCACAAGTGCTGCGGCGGTATTAAGGCTTTGCAAATCGCCGCTTTCGCTGCCAAAGCAGAGATAATCCACGCAGCCAAGAGCTTCCAGCGTTTTAACTGCGCCAAAGGCAAAACGCTCGGCTGTGCTGAGCGCAAATGGCGAGGGCAATTCCAAAACAAGGTCTGCCCCAGATAAGAGGGCAACCTCTGTTCTTGTCCATTTATCCAAAACAGCAAAATCTCCCCTTTGCACCACATTAGGGCTCATAACAACCACAACGGCGTGATCTGTACTCTTGCGGATAACATCTATCTGATACATGTGGCCGTTATGAAAGGGGTTGTATTCGGCAATTATCCCGAAAACCGCCATTTTTGTTTCCCTCCGAACTAAACTTTACTGATAAGGCAGACAGCGTGCGCCGAAATGCCCTCTTGTCTGCCCGTAAATCCAAGCTTTTCCTCGGTTGTTGCCTTGACGCTGACAAAATCAACATCCAATTTGCAGGCATTTGCAATATTCTCACGCATTTTTTGGATAAAGGGCGAAATTTTAGGCTTTTGAGCCACAACAATGCTATCTATATTTATTATAGAATAGCCTTTTTCCGACAAAAGACAAGCCACCTTTTCAAGGAGTTTTATACTGTCGGCATTTTTATATGACGCATCGGTGTCGGGGAAAAGCTTTCCTATATCACCGAGAGCGGCAGCACCGATAAGGCTATCCATTATAGCGTGGACAAGCACATCGGCATCTGAATGACCGTCAAGCCCCATAGTGTGCTCTATCTTTACACCGCCGAGGATAAGTTCTCTGCCCTCTTTCAGTCTATGCACATCATATCCGTTTCCTATGCGCATCATTTTTGTCTCTCCTTTAAAAAGTTTTCTGCCACTTTAAGGTCTTCGGGGGTTGTTATCTTTATATTTTCATAGCTTCCCTCTATCATATAAACCGGCATATTCATAGCCTCGACAAGCTGGCAGTCATCTGTGTAGCTTTTATTATCCGCTATAGCCTTTTGTGCGGCGGCGCGGTAAAGGCTCATTTCAAAGCCCTGCGGGGTCTGAACTGCAAAAAGGCTTTTGCGGGGCGGGGTTGATACAACCCTTCCACCCTCATCTATTATCTTTATAGTATCCTTAACCGCAACGCCTACTGCAGCAGCTTTGAGATTTTCATTTACAATTTTATGATACAAAAGCTCAATTTTATCGCTTTCTATCATCGGTCGGGCGGCATCGTGAATCATTACGCAGTTTGAATTTTCATCGCAGTATTCTAAACCGCGCATAACCGAAGCCTGACGCTCACTGCCTCCTTCTACCACTACCGCAGGTAGCGAAAGCTTTAAAGAGTTTATAAGTTCTTTTACTGTGTCAATTCTCTCTTTTGCGGTTACAACAACGATTTTATCGGTGCATTTTGCATTTGCGAATGCAAGAATTGAATAGGACAAAACCTCTTTGCCGCAAATTTTGCAAAGCAGCTTGTCTTTCCCTTTCATTCTCTGAGCGCTGCCCGCTGCAGCTATAATAACGCTGGCTCCCATAATTTTTGTTCCTTTACATCTTTTTAAGCTTGGCAAAGTTTGCCATTATCTTTTTAGTTCCTACCTTATCAAAGCTGACCTCAATAAGGGTGTCGTTTGCCATAGGTGTCATAGATACAACAAGTCCCTGACCGAATACTCTGTGGGAAACGGTGTCACCCACCTTATAATCGAGCGTTGCTGCGGCTGAGGGGGCGCTGCTTGCTGCCGCCGTTTTAAAGGTGGGACGGCTGCGGTTTTTTGAAAAGCTATCATAGGTGTTTTCTGCTCTTTTCTGAAAACTACTGCCAAAAGAGCTATCCCAGGAGCTGCCCGAGGTGGATTTACTAAAGAAATCATAGTCATCAGAAAAGCTCTCGGTATAGCAGCGGTCGATTATTTCCTTATATTCATCAGGGATTTCTCGGACAAACCGAGAAGTCATATTGCGCTGCGTTCTTCCATACATCATTCTCTGGGCGCATCCTGTAAGGTATAGCTTTTTTCTCGCGCGGGTAACGCCTACATATGCAAGGCGGCGCTCCTCCTCCATTTCACTGCGGTCATTTAAGCTCATAATTCCGGGGAAGATGCCATCTTCCATTCCAACCAAGAAAACCCTATCAAACTCGAGGCCCTTTGCTGAATGAACTGTCATCATTACAACAGTATCGGCGTCAGCATCATAGTTGTCGATATCCGAAAGTAGCGCAACCTCCTCGAGATAATCCGAAAGGGTTGCATCAGGGTTTTCCTCGCTATAGCGCGCAAGAGTGTTTACAAGCTCCTGAATATTGTCGGCGCGGCCAATTCCCTCATCCCCGAGCGAGTTAAGATAGCTGTCATATCCGCTCATTTTTATTACATCGCAGACAAATTCGCCAAGGTCGGGGCACTCAGATGCCTTATCAGAAAGATAGCAAATCATTTTGCCAAAGGCGCACATAGAATTTGCTGAGCGCTTTAGTGCGGCATACTGGTCAGCATTGCAAATGGTTTCAAAAAGGCTTTGACCTAAAGTCTGCGAAATCTCTTTAGCGGCGGCAATACTTGAGTCGCCTATACCTCGCTTGGGCTGATTTATAATTCGCTCTAAGCGAAGCTCGTCATCACTATTATTGATAACGCTGAGGTAGGAAACGATATCCTTAACTTCCATACGGTCATAGAATCTATGGCCGCCGATAATTCTATAAGGCACGCCGCTTTTTACAAAGCTGCGTTCAAAATTATTGGACTGTGAGTTTGTGCGGTATAAAATTGCGCAGTCGCTGTATTTTCCGCCCTCTTGGGCATAATCAAGAATTTGGTCGGTTACAAATTCCGCCTCGCCGCGCTCATCATCACAGCGAAACTGCACTATTTTTTCTCCCGCGCCCTGCGAGGTCCAAAGGTTTTTACCCTTGCGCTCGGTGTTGTTTTTTATTATTGAGTTTGCAGCGTCAAGAATATTCTGTGTACTGCGGTAATTTTGCTCCAATCTGATAACATGAGCATTTTCAAACTGATTTTCAAAGTTTAAAATATTCTCAATGGTAGCTCCGCGAAATCTATAAATACTCTGGTCATCATCACCGACAACGCATAGGTTTTTATGCTCGCCCGCCAAAAGGCTGACTAAGCAGTACTGTGCCATATTGGTGTCCTGATATTCGTCCACCATAACATAGCGGTAGCGGCGGCGGTAGTACTCCAAAACCTCGGGGTACTCCTGAAACAAGCGGACAGTTAAAAGAATAATATCATCAAAATCAACGGCATTTGCATTTTTAAGGCGCTGCTGATACAGACTGTAAACACGGAAAACACTCTGTCTGTAAAAATCGCCCATCCCCTCTGCGCCATACTCTTTGGGGCTTTGGAGCTTATCCTTGGCGCGGCTGATTTCTGAGAGCATCTGTTTTACGGGAAAGCGCTTTTCATCAAGCGAAAGGGTGTGAAGGCAATCCTTTATAACACGCTTGCTGTCATCGGTGTCGTAAATGGTGAAATTCTTCTGATAGCCGATTTTTTCAATATCGCGGCGAAGAATTCGCACGCAAGCCGAGTGAAATGTTCCTGCATTGACATCATTTCCCTTTTCACCCAACATAAGCGTAAGGCGCTCTTTTAGCTCGTTTGCCGCCTTATTTGTAAATGTAATAGTCAGAATATTCCAAGGATTTATCGGGTTTACAGCTAAAAGCTCATATATTCTCTCTTTTTCATCATCTGAAAGCTCATCGCCTTTTTCTGCAGCGCGGCGCAAAAGAGAAAGTTCCTCTTCTCCTATAATAGTGCCCGCCTGATTGCTGTTATAGGCGTTTCCAAATCTAATCATATTAGCAATTCTGTTTACAAGCACGGTGGTTTTTCCGCTTCCTGCGCCGGCTAAAATAAGAACAGGTCCATCCACTTTATAGACCGCACTTTTCTGCATATCATTAAGTTTTGAAAATGTATTATCAAGTATCTTCTTTCGTAGCTTTAAAAATTCCTGCATTTGTGTTCTCCGTTTGTTTAGATTTATTATATTGTATCACAAATATATAAAACAGACAAGATAATGTCGATTTTTATTTCTCGCGGTATTGATTTTTATTATCGGGGGTATTATAATAAAAGAGTAAATAAAATAAAGGAGAATGCAAAATGGCTTTTACTGTTACAAAAGACACCATTATCGGTGATGTTTTAGACAATGCTCCCGAGACCGCTCCTATTTTCCTTGAAATGGGAATGCACTGCCTCGGTTGCCCCTCGGCAAGAAGCGAGACTATTGCACAGGCTTGCGCTGTTCATGGCGTTAATGCTGACGAGATAGTTTCCAAGCTCAATGCGAGCATTAAATAAAAAAGGTCAGCCCGCCTTAGCGCGGGCTTTCTTTCTAGATTATATTAAAGGAAAAAACTGCCATGTCTTTTGTTTCTCTCCCCTCTCGGCTTTTAGCTATTGCAGCGCTTGTGCCGCGCGGTAGCCTTGTTGCCGATATCGGCACCGACCACGCTCTTTTGCCTATATATCTTATAGAAAACGGCATTACCGACAGAGTTATTGCCTCTGATATTGTTGACGGGCCTCTCAGTAGCGCCAAAAAAAACATCTCGGCGCACGGTTTAGAAGATGAAATCAGCATTATCAAGTCTGACGGGATTGCAAAGGTTTATCCCTTTACACCAAAAACTATCATTATAGCAGGCATGGGCGGCGAAACTATAAGAGATATTATTTCTGCTTGCGACTATTCTGTTTCGGGTGCGCCCTATTTTATTTTGCAGCCTATGACGCGCCCCGAGCTGCTGCGAGAATATCTTATAAAAAACGGATTTTCTATACTTTCTGAAACGGTTATTCAGGAGCAGCATCATTTTTATGTTATTATTTCGGCTCAGTACAAACAGGAGCAAGAGCATTATTTTAAGCGCTACGATATTTCAGAGAGTCTGATATACGAGCTGGGCGGCATTACACCCCAAAGCAGCAGCGCTGCAGTAAATTATCTATTATGGAGAAAAGAGACCGCCCTTAGAGCAAGAGAAGGTTTACTTAAATCCCAAAGCTCCGCCGAGCGAGCTGAGGAATTTTCCGCTCTTGTTTGCGAAATAGACCGCAGGCTTTCTATTAAATAATAGGAGGAAAAATTATGTATACAATACGCGAGGTTTACAGCTGTATTAACGCAGCATTCCCCTTTTGCGAGGCTGAAAGCTGGGACAATGCAGGAATATTGGTTGATATGGACACTCAGGTTTCCAAAATACTTGTAGCGCTTGATGCAACCATCCCCGTTATAAACGAGGCGAAAGAAAAAGGAGCCGAGCTTATAGTTACCCATCATCCCGTTATTTTCAGTCCATTAAAAAAACTTTCTCTCTCCTGCCCCGCTGTTTATGCGCTAAAGCGCGACATTGGAATTATTTCAGCGCACACCAATTTTGATGTGGGTTATCTGAGCGCAGACACATTTTTATCTAATCTCCTTTCTGAGGCGGTGGGTTTCAGAGAGACAGGGGTTTTGGACATTACCCACTCAGAGCCGCATCCACACGGATTTGGCAGAACGGGCAGGCTCAGCCGCGCTATGGACTCTTCAGAATTTGCCCTTTCTCTTAAAAAAGCGCTCGGTTGCGACTGCCTGCGCTACTCTAAATCAGGCAAACCTATTCGCAAAATAGCCTTTTGCTGCGGAGGCGGCGGCGAATACTTCGAAAAAGCTATTGCAGAAGGCTATGACGCATATATAACATCAGATGTAAAGCATAATCACTTTACAGAAGCAGTCAATACCGATACTGCGCTTTTCGCGCCTACTCACTATCAGATGGAGAGACCCGCTATGGAGAACTTGGTTTCGCTTTTAAAACAAAGCTTTCCTGATGCAGAAATTTCACTTTCTGAAAATGACACCGAACCCTCAGAGGTTATATAAAGACAAAAAGCGGGAAACCAAATTGGTTTCCCGCTTTTGATTTTAGTTTTATGCGCACCTTGAAAGCTCAATGGCGAGCTCCTTGCGCCTGCTCCTTATAACGCGCATTTTTTCTTTTCTCTTATTCTTCTGAACATAGTGATTTATAACACGTTCAACAGCGTAAAAGCAAAGGCACAAGGCGGGTAACATAACAACCGCAGAAATAAAATCCATCATAACAAATCCCTCCGTTTTTTTATTTAAAATTTGCGATATTTCGTTTCTGTGATTACATAATATACCATATTTCGCAAATTGTCAAGTGTTTTTTAAAAATATTTTCGAAATTTCGTAAATTTATACTTTACAAATCAAAAATTATGGTGTATAATGATAGTAACAAGGCAAAAAAGGGGGGCTTTTATGTCACGCGAAGAAGCTTTAATGCAGCTTATTAAACTCAAATACAAAAGTCTTAGAAATTTTTCAATAGAATCAGGAATTCCCAATTCCACACTGAACAGTATGTTTAAGAAAGGTCTTGGCGGTACAGCGGTGGACACCGTTATGCGAGTCTGCTCTCTTTTGGGGTGTGACATTTATTCGCTCTCTGACAGCCATCCCGCAGCTCAGGCTGAGGACCGCGCTTTCTTTTCAGATTATTTAAAGCTTTCCTCCTCTTCCCGCGAGCTTGTCAGAATGGTAGCATCTCATCAGCTCGCTTTAGAAGCCTCAAAACAAGCAGAAATTAAAAAGCCTGCTGCGGCACGCGAGCTTAAGTTCCCCGTTGAAAAAACCTTGTCTGCGCGCACAATAAGAGTTTACACAAATTCGGCATCAGCAGGTTTTGGTGAGTATTTAGAGGATTCCGATTGGGAGGATGTTCCCCTTGACGAAAGTGTTCCCTCTCAGGCTGATTTTGGAATTGCCATTCACGGCGACAGTATGATGCCCAAAATCAATGACGGAGATGTTGTATGGGTAAGGCAGCAGGACAGCTTGGAGCCTGAGCAGATTGGCGTTTTTGTGCTCAACGGCGATGCTTTGTGCAAAAAGCTCATTGCATCGGGTGGCCGCTTTATGTTGCGCTCCTTAAACAGCAAGTACAAGGATATTCCCATTACAGAGTACGATTCGCTTAAGGTTATTGGCAGAGTTATTGATGCAACCCCCTTCCCCGCTTATTAAAACTATTTCTTTTAACGCGATACATAAAGGAAACTCCCTGCACAAATATGTGCAGGGAGTTTCTCTGTTTTTTTATTCGGTAATATTTTTCTGTTTTAAAAATTCAAGCGCCTTTTTCAGCACCTCTTTATCATTATAAAACGAGAGGATTTTAAAGGCATGCGCAGGGCGCACCCATTTATAATCGCTAACCTCTTCCTTTTGCAGGCGCACTCTCTGATTTCCGGGGTTGGCGAGAAAATAAACAACATCCTTGTCTATATTTGCGCGCGGAGTATAGTGAATAACCTCGCGGAAGCCTTCAATAGGAGTTATTTTCAGCCCCACCTCTTCGCGCACCTCGCGAATGGCGGTTTCAGTTTCAGTTTCGTCATTTTCAACGTGGCCTTTGGGAAAAGACCAGTTTCCGTTTCGGGCTTGTTTTATTACCAAGACCCTCAGTTCGTCCAATTTGCGGTAGAGCACAGATCCGCAGGATTTTTCATATGCCATAAAATTTTGCCTTCCTTTTGATTCCCGTGACTCAAGCCAGCTCGCGGTGTCTGTTTTATTTCTTTAAAAGCTTTTCCTTAAGATGCAGTATCGTTTTGTCAATAATAAGAAGTCCTCGAAACTTATCCTCGCCGATATCATCAAGAAATTGCTGAGAGTCGGTATATCCGTTTTCTTCTGCATAGGTTTTGAGCGAGTCTTCATATTCCTCTTCCGAAATGGAAATTTCCTCTTTTACTGCTATCAAGGTGAAAACCATTTCCTTTGCAACAAGGCTTTTGGCATTTGTTTCCATAAGCTCTTCAAACTCATCTAATGTAAGACCATTATAGCTTGCAAAGGTTTCTAAGCTGAGTCCCTGAGATGAAGCGGTCATCTCATATCTTTTTATAAGATTTTGCTGATACTCCTTAACTTCATTTTTAGGATATCTCTTTATATCAGAGCAATCAATAATATCCTGAATAAACTTATTTGTATTATTCTGCTCAACTTCAGCCGTTTCACTCTCTAAAATTTCATCATAAACAGCTTTTCGGTAATCCTTGACAGTTTTCGAGCTTGAAATTTCGGAAACAATCTCATCTGTAAGCTGAGGGTAACTTACCTCAAAAACTCTGTTTACAGTAACCTTGAAAACAACTTCTTTACCCGCAAAATCCTTGGAGTGGTAATTTTCAGGAAAGGTAAGATTAAGGTCGGTCTTTTCGCCTGCTTTTTTGCCTATCAGGCCTTCTTCAAAGCCCGCAATAAAGGTGCCCGAGCCAAGCTCTAAGGAATATCCGCTTGACGAGCCGCCCTCAAATGTTTTACCGTCAATATACCCGACATAATCTATGTTAGCAATATCTCCCTTTTGAGCGGCGGTGGTTTTCTCACTTTGTGTGCTGTACCCTTTGCTTTCAAGGGTTTGCTTTATTTTTTCTTCCACCTCATCGTCTGTTACCTCGGCGGTTTCCGGCGAGTATACTATTTTATTATAATCTCCAAGCTTTAGATACCCCGACAAATCGTAAGGGTAAAAATCGCCGCTGTGCGCACTGCTACTGCAGGAGCTAAAAGCCAAAACCAAAGTCAGGGCAGCTAAGGCGGCGGCTAATATTTTCTTTATCACTTAATATGCTCCTTTGCATAAATTTTAACTACTATGGTAGTATATCACAAATATCTATTCATTTCAACCGCTCAGCTTACATTTTTTACTTTTATTCGCTATATGTTTTCTACTTTTATTACCTTAAAAGTTAAAGAATTATGTTAAAATTACACAAACATTGAGCAATTTTAACAATTTCAATGAACAATAAAGAGAAAAAAGTGTCAAACCGTTGACGAAACGCAAAATTATGGTATAATATTCTTAACACAAACGGAAAATCCTGCGATTAGCCAAGGGTTTCTTTATGAGGTGAACACAATGTTTGTAAAAGAAGTTGAAGTTAAAAATCAAGTCGGGCTTCACGCACGCCCCGCAACCTTTTTTATTCAGAAAGCCAACGAATACAAATCCTCGATTTGGGTTGAAAAAGAGGAACGCCGAGTTAACGCAAAAAGTCTCTTAGGAATTCTGTCTTTAGGAATCATCGGCGGAACCACCATCAAAATTATTGCTGACGGTGACGATGAGAAAGCCGCTGTTGAGGGTCTTATTTCACTTGTTGATTCCGGCTTTTCCGAATAGTTTTGATTTTGCGGCTGCTTTTGCTCATTTTGCAATAGCAGCCTTTATTTTTTTAGAAAGGAGTGTATTGTTAGTGCAGGAAAACCGCGAGAAGCTGCAAAAACTACAGAAAAAAGCGCTTGAGCTGCCTCTTTTACCCGGTGTTTACA
>JAXJQH010000082.1:0-2597 GCA_036311245.1 Oscillospiraceae bacterium
GGATATTACCTTTACAGCTGTTTCGGATAATCCCACCTTCCATCCGGGAAGATGCGCTGAAATTTTTGCAGGAGAGGTAAAGCTTGGTGTTATCGGAGAGGTTCATCCCACCGTTCTTGCTAATTTTGAAATCGGCACAAAGGCTTACTGCGCCGCTATTTCTATGGACGCACTGTTTGCCACCCAGCAAACCGAAATTCTCTACAAACCTCTGCCCAAATTCCCCGCAGTTACAAGAGATTTGGCTCTGGTTTGTGACGAGAGTGTTCCTGCGGGCATTATTGAAAAAACCATTTTTAATGCAGCCGCAAAGCTTATTGAAAATATTAAATTATTTGATATTTACCGCAGCGAGCAGCTCGGCAAAGACAAAAAGAGCCTTGCATTCAGCATTTCTCTGCGCTCTGCACAGAAAACCCTTACCACCGAGGAAGCAGACAATGCTGTTGCAAAAATTCTCAAAGCGCTTGAGAATATTGGTGTTACATTAAGATAGTTCATAAAACAAAATACCCCGTGTGGAAATTTCCACACGGGGCATTTTTTATTTGGAAATTATTCTATTTCCTTTTCTTTTTTTCGGGCAGTAGCTAAAACGACTGCGCCGAAGGCAAGAACTGCACACAGGCATCTGGTAGACAGTTTCATCATAAACAATACCTCCGATAGTTCCCTTGGTTTCGGTTACAACAAAGTAGGCTTTATCGCCCTCAGAAAGTCCCTCAAGAGTTATGGGAGCAAAGAGGAAGCCGCCGTCAGAAGCGTTGGTTTGCTTTTCGGGAGTAATACCGGTGATATCAAAATCACTTTCAGTCTTATAGAGATTAAACTCGAACTCGCCTGCGTTCTGAACACGATTGCCGTCAATTTCCTTTTTACCGCTGAAAACAACAACTGCCTCTGTGGGAGGATTGTAATCATTTACAAATGTTGCGCCATCAGTTACTTCTACATCGGTGGCTGCATCATACAGTTTATATGACGGGGTTCCTGCGCCTGAAAAGTCACTTCCGAAGCCAAGGGTATAGAAAAAGCCTTTTCCCTCGGTGTCTGCAGGAGCCTTGTATTTCGCTTTGATACGGTTGAAAACATAAGAGGCGGTTAGCCGAGTTAAAAACGCAGTGCTGTTTGTTGCGCAGTAAGTGCTACTGCCGTTACCGACATTTGCATCACCAATATTTGCATAATCGGTTGTGGCGCTTGTAGGCGCACCGTCACTCATTAAAACCAAAATGGGCATACGGCTCTGGCCGCTCTGGAAGTTATCCTGACCGATAGTGGTATCGGCATTATTAAAAAGCTGATATGCTTCAAAGAGGCCTGCCTGAATATAGGTGCCGCCGACGACATCTTTAGTTTTCGCATTAGCAATGCTTGGCGATATTCCACTATCAACTTTAACTGTATTGCCATCTAAATCTACATATTTGGGAACAGTTACATTATTATTTCCGACTTTTACATTTTCTGTGTTGGACGCGGTATAGCGATTAATAGGAAGAAGAGTTACTGTACCCTGAGGGGTATAGTTTGAAGCGCCGAATTGACTGTTTCCCGAATAGAGAACAACACCGACACGGTTGTTGTTATTCTCCTTAAGGAGCTTATCGATAGCAAGGTTTGTTGCTAAGACAAGCTCGCTTCTTTCTTCTTGCATTGAGCCTGATACATCGAGCACCAATACGGTATCGGTAGGAATAGTGGCATAGCCGACTATCTCTTTATTTGCTGCGATAGCAGAAAGAGACACAAGAAAGCCTGTGTCGCTATTGTCTATTTTAAGCTGCTCCCTTACAGATTCAGGGAAAGCCTCGGCGTTTGTAAAGACAGATTTATCTGTCCAGACGCCGCCCGCATAGGTGGTATCCTTTTTCTGAGGGTCAAAATATGTTTTCCAACCGTCAATAGTACTTTCATCAACGATTTTGGAAAAGGTTTGTGTTTCTGCTGCCATAGCGCCGATGGTGGTCAGCGGAATGTAAGAAACAAGCAGCGCTAAGCTGAGGATAACGCTGACTATTTTTTTTGTGGATTTGTTTTTTTGCAGTCATTTAACATTCCTCCTTTGGATTTATGCGAGAGGGACTTGTTAGGATACACGAGTATCCTAACAAAGGGGTACCCCTTTGTTCAGTTCCTATGCGTACAGGCTCAATTTTATTATGTTTTTACAACATTTTATACAATTATATTATGGCACGGCGTATTTTTCTTGCAAATAATTTTGTTTAAAAAATTGTGCCAAATAATTCGCGAATATTTATGCAAATTTCCCTTTGGGTTTAAACAAAAAGGTAGAAAAAAATATTTTTGACAGAAAATAAAAAAATTACAAAAAACTATTGCCAAAGCATAATTGTTGTGATATAATTGGTCGGTAAAACACACGCTTTGTAATTGACGGGACAGTGCCGCCACTGGCGGTTACCTCGCAAGATGCGCAAGGCGGAGGTTAAAAAACTGTTAGGAGGAAAAACAAATGTCAGTAGTTTCAATGAAACAGCTTCTTGAAGCAGGTGTTCACTTCGGACACCAGACCAGAAGATGGAACCCAAAAATGGCTCGTTACATCTTCACAGAAAGAAACGGAATTTACA
>JAXJQH010000083.1:0-3447 GCA_036311245.1 Oscillospiraceae bacterium
AAATAAGTTATGCTCTTTCCATATACTCGCCGGTTCTGGTGTCAATTCTGATGATATCTCCCTCGTCAATAAAGAGAGGGACGCGAATTTCAGCGCCTGTCTCTAAAGTTGCGGGCTTGGAAGCATTGGTAGCAGTATCGCCCTTAAATCCGGGATCAGTCTTAGTTACCTCAAGCTCTACAAAGAACGGAGGCTCAACACCAAAAACATTGCCCTTGTAGGAGAGAACTTTACACTCCATATTTTCCTTAACAAACTTAAAGTTGTCGCTAAGAGTTTCGGTATTGATAGGAATTTGCTCGTAGGATTCAAGATCCATAAAGTAGTAAAGATCTCCGTCATTGTAAAGATACTGCATATCTTTTCTCTCAACGAAAGCGGTAGGATATTTTTCAGTGGGGTTGAAGGTTTTTTCAACAACTGCTCCGCTGATAACATTTTTGATCTTTGTTCTTACAAATGCCGCGCCCTTACCGGGTTTAACATGCTGGAATTCAATGATCTGATAGACGTTACCGTCCATCTCAAAAGTTACGCCGTTTCTAAAATCTCCTGCTGTTACCATAATAGGTTAACCTCCAAAAAAACTTTAATTTCTTCTATTATTCTATATTAAAATCTATTTTTTTGCAATAGTATTTTTGAATTTTCAGATAATTATCAAGGATTTATCGCTTTTTGTCAGATTTTCAATGCCATTTTCAGTAATCAAAACCATATCTTCAATTCTGACACCAAATTTTTCCGGTAGATATATGCCGGGCTCAACAGTTAAAATCATTCCTTTTTCCAAAACAGAGGTGCATTTAGGAGAAAAATTAGGAAATTCGTGAATCTCAAGTCCGACACCGTGTCCTAACGCATGACCAAAGCAGTCGCCATAACCCGCATTCGAAATAATATTCCTTGCCGCCTTATCAATTTCATTGCAACACTTGCCCGTTTTGATTTGACCAAGAGCAGTTTTCTGAGCTAAAAGAACTGTTTCATAAACCTTTTTTTGCTCATCGCTAACACTTCCCAAGGCAATGGTACGGGTCATATCGCTTTTGTATCCGTCAACATCTGCGCCAAAATCAATGGTAATAAAATCACCTTTCTTAAGACGATACTCCCCCGGAACTCCGTGTGGAAGTGAGCTGTTTTTACCACCGACAAAAACTATATCAAAAGCAGCAGCACTCGCACCGTTACTTCTCAAATAAAATTCAAGTTCAAGTGCAAGCTCCTTTTCACTCCTGCCTTCCTCTATTCTCCCGAGTATATACTCAAAGGCATCATCGGTTATTTTCTGAGCAGCTTTGATTTTTTCTATTTCATAACTATTCTTGACAGCACGCAGTCCCGTAATAATTTTATTTATATCTACATCAACATCAATAATATTTCCAAGTTTCTCATTGAGTCTTTTAAACATAGAAACAGAAACAGTTTGAATTTCTATTCCAATACTCTTTATGTTTTGCTTCAAACAAATTTCATTTATTTGAGAAAGCAAATCTTTTTGTAAAATAATCTCTAATTTATCATTCTCATACCGCTTTGAAAGCTCAATATATCGAGAGTCAATTATAAAGTAAGCTTTGTTTCGAGTTACAATAAGCATCCCCGCATCAGAGGTATCAACGCCGCTTAAATAATATCTGTTAGAGCTCTCAATTACTAAGGCAGCATCTATATTATCTGGCAGCAGCCTCATAAAATTTTCTAAATTAGTGTTTTTCAATATTAGTCACCACTTTTTAAACTAAGGTAATACTGTTTCATTTTAAGAGCATCATCCGACTGGGTTCCCGCAGATTCACAAATAAAAACTGGCGATAAACCGCGCTTTACAACTTGATTTAAAAGCGGCTCAAAATCAGGTCCGAACTGCGTATCTTCAAATGTTAAATGTTGTTTTTCTCCGCCCGCGGTATACTCAATTTTAGAAAAATGCGAGTGGAAACCTTTAAGGCGCTCAAATCCAAGTGAATTTTCTATCTGATCAAGAATTAATTTATAATCCTGTTCGGTTTTGATTGCTCCCAAGTCCCTTGCGTTAAGATGACCGAAATCAATGCAAGGAATCATTCTTTCATCGGTTTTGCAAAGCTCCATTACCTCTGAAAGTGTACCAAGCTGATTTATCTTTCCCATAGTTTCGGGGCATATATGAATATGCTCAAATCCTTTTTCATCAAGAGTTTTTCTTGCTCGGGAAATTGTGTCTTTTGCAAGCTCGAGCGCCTCTTCTCTCGAAATTTTGCTGCAGGAGCCGCTGTGAACAATTATTCTGTCTGCTCCCATAGCACTTGCTGCCGAAGCGCTGCTTAAAATATAATCTATGCTTTTGTCGCGCTTTTCTTTTTCTGTGCTCGAAAGCGAAATATAATAAGGTGCATGCAGTGACAAGCGAATTCTCATTTGTTTTGCAAGCTGACCGAGCTCATTTGCAACTTCAGTTTTCACATTTACTCCACGTCCGCACTGATATTCAAATGCATCTAAACCTTTTTCCGACATACATCTTGGAATATCAAGCGTAGACTTATACCCGTAAAGTAAAAGACTGTCATCTCGTCCTGCAGGCCCGAAAAATGCACTCATTGCAGTCCCCTCTTTTTCTTTCTTAATATTAGTCGTTCAAAAAAGCGTTTTACTTTAAAAAACGGCATATCCTCAAGCTCAAACGGCTCAACAAGAGCAGTTTTTACTCCCGAAAATTTACCACACAAGACATCTGTAAAAATTTGGTCACCAATAACAAGCATTTCGTTTTTTGAAATCCCCGTAAGAGCTGCCGCTTCTCTGACTGCTCGGGACAAAGGCTTTTGTGCGTGGCAAACATACTCAGCTCCGACTTCTTTAGCAAAAGGAGCAACTCTCGCTTCAATATTGTTTGAAATAATCACAGGCACAATATCCGCACCTTTTATTTCCCCGAGCCAAGCAAGCGCTTTTTCGTGAGGATTGGGATTATCGTGAGTTGTCAGCGTATTATCAACATCAAGCAGAACACATTTGATGTTGTTATCAACGAGAAATTCGACTGAAATATCCCAAATTTTATCATAGAAATAGTTTGGTTTGAAAATACCCATAATATTTAATCTCTTTTCTTAAAAAATGAAAAAAGCGGGACTTAACCCGCTTTATCCATCAGTTATTTTGAGACTTACTTAAACTTGCGTTTACGAGCAGCCTCAGACTTTTTCTTGCGCTTAACCGAAGGTTTTTCATAATGCTCGCGCTTACGAACCTCAGCAAAAACGCCGGAACGGGCACACTGCTTTTTGAAACGTCTTAATGCGTTATCTAAAGATTCGTTGTCCTTCAAACGAATTTCTGCCATAATGAATTTCCCTCCCCTCTACCTTTTGGCAGGGGTTTTTCATAAGTAATAAAAAATCACTCATACCAAGTATTATACATTGATTTTAGCTATATGTCAATAGTTTTTTTAAA
>JAXJQH010000084.1:0-8890 GCA_036311245.1 Oscillospiraceae bacterium
ATATGGAAGCGTTAAGAGTGGCTGACGGTGCAGATGAGAATAGCCTCTGCTTTGCGGATGAATGCTTTGAAGAGTTTACTGCTCATCAGCTCCGTCACACTTATTGTTCTATGCTTCAATGGTCAGGCGTTGATATTAAAACAGCGCAGGAGCTCATGGGACACAGTGAGTACGGTGTTACGGCAAATATTTACACGCATGTTGATGACGCTACCAAAACCAATGCAGCTATACTGCAGGATAAATTTATAAAGGAAACTTTAGTTTCATAAATGATTAAGAGCAGAATGATTTCATTGCCATTCTGCTCTATTTTTTTACGTTATAAATATCAATAAAACAAGTGTTAAAAACATCAAAATTACGGCACGCGGTAAAAAACACCCTAAAAAACGCTATATTTTAAATTAACCCAAAGTTCAAAACCCCTTATTACAACAGGGCTCGCGGTCTTTTGCGGGGGACATATCGGGGGACATATAGTACTCGAAAATGTGCGATATTTTACGGTAAATTGCGATTTAAGCAAAATTGATTTTAGGTATGAAAAAAGTCCGAAACCCTTGTAAAATCAAGGTTTTTCGGACTTTTCTATGGCAGGGGCAGAAGGGCTCGAACCCTCGGCACGCGGTTTTGGAGACCGCTGCTCTACCAACTGAGCTATACCCCTATATTTAATTTAAATGGTGGGCCATCAGGGACTCGAACCCCGGACCAACCGGTTATGAGCCGGTTGCTCTAACCAACTGAGCTAATGGCCCATAGTGGCTGCAACAGCATTAATTATTATACTGTTTTCTATTTAAAAAGTCAATACCTATACCCTATTTTTTCTTACATATTTTAAAAACCGCATAGGCTACAGCAGTCTCTGCGGTTTTTTTAGTCTATTCCCTTGACAACGGGTCTTGCAATGCAGGCAAAGGGATACCTCTCCTTGAGTTTTCTTTCACATCCTTTTGCCTGTCTTTTATTTGTGAAAATACCAAACACGGCGCTTCCGCTGCCTGTCATTGCTGCTTCAGCAGCTCCGCACTCTAAAAGTATTTCTTTGATATCCGCAACATCCTTTATTTTTGCGCACTGCTCAAAAACATTGACAAGCCTACCTTTTAAAGCCTCAAAATCACCCTTAGGGAGCGCTTCAATGACCTTTTCGACTCTCAGGCCGATTAGGCCTTTGGAACTATCTATGCACTCATATGCCTCTTTTGTGGATACCCCATCATTTCCCTTTGCTATAACAAAATAGCAGTCTGCACAATCATCAAGTTTAGTGATTATTTCTCCAATGCCGCGAACAAGTCGGGTGCCGCCGCAAATACAAAACGGAACATCAGCGCCAACCTTTTCTCCTATTTCGCAAAGCTCGATTTCAGACAACCTTGTCTTAAAAAGGCGATTTAGCGCAACAAGAGTTGCGGCAGCATCAGAGCTTCCGCCGCCCATACCTGCCTGAGATGGAATTCTCTTTACAATTTTAATGGTAACACCTGTGTTATCAGGCAAACCCACCTCTTTTAAAAAAGCGGTTGCCGCTTTATATGCAATATTTTTTTCTTGCGGGATGGAGAGCTCACTGCATTTTACAGATATCCCTGCAATACTGCTTCGACAGACAGAAACTGTATCATATATGTCGACACTTTGCATTACGGTTTCTAAGAGATGATATCCGTCTTCCCTTTTACCTATTACATCCAAGCCAAGATTTATTTTTGCATATGCCTTTAAGCGAAACTTTCCGAACATCGGCATCTCCCTTTAAAATAATTGTTACATTTATCTTATCATAGTTTGTCACTTTTTACAAGCAGCTATCAAAACAAAAAGCAGCGCATTTTTGCGCTGCTTTTTAAACTAAGCTAAAGTTAAATTAGTCTTCTTTTCTCTTTCTGCAAAATGCAACAGCTGCTGCAGAGAGAGCTACAAGGCCTGCCACTGCAACCAAGGGAGTTGCTTCGCCGGTAGTGGGGCTCTTGTCAACACCGCCCTCGATAGAGGTTCCGGGTTTGCTATCAGGAATAATAGTTCCACCTTTAGTCTGACTTGCCCATACAGCATCGATATACTCCATTGTTTCGCCATAGAAAGCAATATCATCAATGCTAATGGTGGTGTTTGCAATAGAAGCATAATAATCGGTGCTGAAATAGAATCCAAAGTAATCAATGAGGTCAATTTCGGTAAGATTTCTATCAAACAGAGCATCATATGGATCATAATAATCGACCTCTTCATCAGAGCCAGCATTTCCTGCAAATGTGAAGTTTTCAAACGGGATAACAACTACACCATCAAAACCGGGGTTAAACTCGAGATATCCATATACCTGAGTTACAACTCCGTCAGCAACTGTGTAATAATATGTATTGGGGTCATAGAGGAAATACTCGAATTCACATTCGAAAATCTCCATATCCATACCAACGGTCATAAGTGCATTTTCAGGTACAGTTAACTTAAAGGAAACACCCTTTGAATTATACAGATTTGCAAGGTCCTCGGCTGATATATCATCATAGTAAGCGTGATTCTCAAATAAAACTGAGGAAAATTTCTTTTCACTGATGGTGATGTTAATATAAGAATCCTCGCTTCCCTTCTTATCAACAAGGGCAAGCTCAAGATTTTCTATTGCATAAATACCGTCTTCAAGCTCAATGCCTGTGCAGTCATTAGCCATCAATCTGGGAATTTCGGGATAATCATCAAGGCGGAAAGACTTTTCATAGTCTACAATAGAAAATTCATCGGTACCCTGATGTTTAAGAATAGCTGTAATAAATGCCTCATCATCCTGATAGAGCATAAAGTCATCTACAAACAGATGAGAAAACGCCATTTCAGGATATGTGTCAGCATCAAAGGTTAATCCAACAGCATCAATACTATCAGGGTTGTTGAGCAGACCGTCAACAGGCTCAGAAAGCGTTGTATCAAGATCAAAATGGTTAAAGGGAAGCATTACATATCCCTTAAAGCCGGGCTTAAACTCAAGAGCGCCATAGCGCTTGAGCGCCACCCCTTCGGAAACAGTGTAATAGTAATAGAGCGAACCGAAATTATGATATTCAGTTACACTCTCCTTTACCCGAATTCCGAAATGAACTCTATTATTCAAAGTATCGGGGACCTCAAGATAGAACGCTATACCAAGAGAGCCTAAAACCTTCCACTCAAGCTCCTGAGTAACTACATCATAGTTAAGAGCATCGTTCTGAAGCAAAACACTTGTAGCGCCATAGCTGGGAGATACACGAAGTGCCTGACTTTCCTCGTTGGGCTTTTTGATGGTAACAATGTGGGCTCTTACTCTGTCGAGAGAATAAAGACCGTCACCAACCTGATTACCGCTTGCATTGTTCATCATAACAGCGGGGATAGAGGTATCTGTTGTATCATTACGCGGTGGAGGAGTAATAGGAGTCGTTGTATTGGGAGCGTAAACGCTTATAAACTTCTCTATATCCTCAACAACAACGATATCACCCATATAGAAGACGTTGCCCTCATTACCCCACGCTGGAGTTCCGTACGTTTTACCGCCGCGCAGATAGTAGTTAAGATTCTTCATTTCATTCTGAAGAGTGGAGTAGTCAACACCTTGCATCCTAAGGTACATAGTGCTAAAAGGAAGGATAATCCATCCATTAAAATTAGTAAACTTGAAGTTATCAGTTTTAAGTTCCTTGGTCCAGGTTCCTGTTTCACTGTCAATAAGATAGTATGTACCACCGGGAAGTTTTTTTGCGGCAGGAAGATTAGATTGAAGGTATATCTGCATATTATCTTCGCCTTCAACCTTAACTCTTAAAGCAAATCCATAGAAGTTTTCAACCCAGATGTTTCGAGGAAATCCCAAAGACATACCGTACATCGCTTTACCTGAAGCACTGATATTACCGCCAGGTTCGCCTTCTTTAGTCTTAACCTCAACAAACTTGTCACCGTTAATGTCAACGATGTTAAGACCACCCTCTGCATTCTTTACAAAGGCACCGCTAATGGTGGAACCCTTATATGTTGTGGCATCACGAGGAACTTCAAAGTATGAAGAAGAACCATCCCCTCTGTCATAGATATTCTCAAGAGCGAGAGTTTTAATAGTGAGAACAGCAGTGGGTTGAAAGGTTACCTTGTTTCTTCCTATAATCTGATACTCGGTATCAGGAGCGAAACCTGTAAATATACCTGTTTCGCTATAAGTAGCACTTCCATTGATAGCATATTCAAGACCGGGGATAACCTTAATCTTAACACCCTCGTCAGTCAATGTTCCTTCAATATATTCAGGGGCTTCAAGTGAGGGGTTTGACTGGTCGGTAATATATGTTCTCTGGCTGGTATAAGCATTGTGTCCATCCTTCCAGGAAGCGAAGATGGTATACTCAGTGTATTCCTCAAGGTCTTTAAATACACCTGTTTCGTTGGTTGCAAGAATAGTTTCGGGGGCAGATGCCTTTGCAATAGAATAAACATTTCCCTTTATTGCATCGACAGTTATGGAGTTGTAAGTCCTCTTTAAGCACTCAGGAGCCTCAGGAGCGCCGTGAACATCGATAAATTTATCAACGTCAGTAAGGAATAAGCTATCGCCCACATAGAACCTTCTGTCTGCCCAATCACTGAAGCCGGCACCATGTTTGCACGACTTGTGGTGAGCATAGATATGAACACTCTTCCACTTTTCTCTGAGCCATGCAGCTCCCTCTTCTGCAGTGTAATATGTAGTGGTGTCTTTATCCTTTAGTATTAAGGTAAGAGGAACAATAATCCAACCATCCATCTCACCGTTAATATGGTAAGACTTGGTATATTCACCAAAATTGGGGTCACCATATGTAATGGTGCTTACCTCGTTGGTTTTAGCATCAATATAGGTAAAACGGGGGACTGACTTCACGAAGCCGAAAAAGGGACTGCTTTCATCACCAATACGAAGCTCAAATCCTGAATCGCCTTCGCCTGTTACCTTAAAGCGAATGGCAAACGCCTCTATTTTGGAAGCGTCTATATCGCTGGGAACACCTGCCGAGGGGTAGTATTTGCTTCCGTTATAATAAGCCTGAGAACAGAGATTGAAATTACCGCAGCTCGAAGTAGGAGTAATATCAGCAAACCTCTCGCCATCAAACTCTTCAATAAATATAGAACCGGCTTTTTTATACTCAAGGGTTTCAACATCCCTTGCAATATTAGGGTTGAACTCACTGACACCAAATGAATCCTTATTGGCATAGGTTCTACCCGCACTGTTTTTGGGCAGCGCGTTACCATTAGATTGGGTGTTGGGGACGCGCCAGAAATAATACGCACCATCATCATATCCCGATGCATACGGGCTCTCAGTGCCTGCCTCAGCGAAGGGGAGCACACTGACCTGTGCTATTACCAGTGCCGCTGTGAGCAAGGCAGCAATTAACTTTTTAGAAAGCTTCATTTTCTCTCTTTCCTTTCATATGTAAATTTACTAACTTTACATTTTCATACGGGCAAACGGCATCATGGCAGAATTATCCCAATAGCCATTTCACCACTTTATAATAGGATAACATATTTCTTGTTTCTTGTAAACAAAATGATAGTGTTTTTTCGATTTTCGTCATCATATACAATAAAAAATTATAAATTTGTACAATATGCAAATTGACAGCCATTTTTCAAAGTAAAAATACGGGTTACATATTGCGTTCAGACACCAATCCGTCCTGTAGCTGACCGCTATATTCGAAAGCTTTTCCGGCACCGATAACAACACACTTATCAGGTTGAGGTGGGTAGATGGTTTTTATGCCTGTGCGCTCCTCGATAAGGTCAGAAAGACCGTAAACAAGCGCACCACCGCCCGTAAGCCAAATTCCCTGCTCCGAGATATCAGCCACAAGCTCGGGCGGGGTTTTATCCAAGGTTGCGATAAGTGCATCCACTATCGCTTTAAAATTCTCATCAAAATAAGAGCGGATCTCAAGCGGGTCTACCTCCATCATTTCGGGAAGTCCCGTAAGCGCATTTTTTCCCTTTACGGGGATTTTTTGACCGTTTTCAATGGCATCTCTGAGCGAAATCTTAACACGCTCTGCCATACGAGAGCCGATAATGAGGTTGTAATTTTGTTTTATTGCCTTTACGATAGTTTCGTCAAAGGTATTGCCTGCAATCTTAAGCGAAACAGACTCGGCAACGCCGCCCAGAGTTATAACAGCGATATCGGCAGTGCCGCCGCCGATATCAAGAATCATATTTCCGTTAGGGCGCAGAACATCAATACCCGCACCGATAGCGGCAGCCATAGGCTCCTCAATGGTAATTACGCTTTTTGCTCCTGCTGCATCGGCGGCCTCAACAACCGCCTGACGCTCAACCTCTGTTACCTCAGAGGGAATACAAATGGCAACGCGAGGACGGAGAATTCGGTTTTTGCAGGATTTTTCAACAAAATATCTTATCATCTTCTGGCAGCTTTTGATTTCAGCAATAACACCCTTTTCAAGCGGGCGGGTTGCGATTATATGCGAGGGTGTTCTGCCTATCATAGTCTGCGCCTCACTGCCAACGGCGACAACCTTGCCCGTTTTTGTGTTAAGGGCAATAACAGAGGGTTCGCTGATAACGATTTCTCCCCCGATATAAACCTGCACTGTGGCAGTTCCCAAGTCAATTCCTATATCAAGCGGCATAAGTTTATTTCCTTTCTTTTTTCTAATTATATTTTACTAAATTTTTCATATATTTTCAAGTAATTTTATTTTTCACAGAGGTTGCGCAGGTCGCGCAGTACACCCTATCTGCACCAGCAGTCTTTAAAAGGTCAGCACACACAGACAGCGTGTTTCCGCTCGTTATAACATCGTCAACCAGCAGCACCGTTCCGCAAAGATGCGGGCGGGAGCGACCTACATACTTCTTTGATGCGTTCTTTTTTCTTGTTTCCAAGTCCTGATATTTCTGCTTTTTACCGCCCTTTCTTTTAATAGGCGGGCGCACAAGAGACACAGAAAGCTCATCAGAAAGCCTTTTAGCAATCAGGTGCGCGTGGTCATAGCCCTTTTTTCTGCTATCCTTAGAAGACTCTGGCACATATGTTACAAAATCAAATTTTATATCGCTGTATTCTTTTCTGATTTTTTCTACAAGGTGCAAGGATAACAGCTCTGCTACATTTTCATTACCGTGGTGCTTGAGCTTATAAACAAGCGCAGACACAACAGCATCCTCAAATCTAAAGGCAGAGGTACAGCGCTCAAAGCTTTTATCAAGCTTTTTGCATATGCAGCTTCCCAACGGTTTTCCGCACCTTTGGCAGCAAAAGCTTGTGAGCGTTTGCAGCTTACTTTGACAGTCCGGGCATAGCGCTCCTTGGCTCGGCTTTTTACACAAAGCGCATTTATCTACAAAAACGAGGCTCAGCAGTCTTTTAAAAACCGATTTCCTCATACTCTTGAATATCTGTTTTTAAAAAATGAGCCAACGCAGTATACCTCTCTATTTTTCTGTTATTCTGCACCATTTTCGACACCGCCTGAGCATCACCCGCAAGAACAAGAAGATCCTTTGCGCGGGTAACCGCGGTATATAAAAGATTTCGATAATAAAGCTTATCGAAAAACTTAAAAAGCGGCAGAATTACCATTTTATATTCGCTGCCCTGACTTTTATGAACTGTTATCGCAAAAGCGTGTTCAAGCTCAGAAAGCAGGTCAAAGGGGTAATCTACCTCGCGGTCGTCAAAACGAATTCGCAGAATAGAGGCTGCTCTGTCTATTGCTATGATGATTCCGATATCACCATTATAGACACCCAGTCCGTTTTCACCGTTATCACGCACCCACATGATATCGTAATTATTCTTTATCTGCATAACCCTGTCACCGCTTCGGTAGACAGCGCCCGCAAATCTGACTTCACCCTTTTCAGAAGAAGGCGGGTTTAGCACCGCCTGAAGGCGGGCGTTTAACTGAGCAGTTCCAAGCTCTCCTTTTCTTCCGGGGCAGAGCACCTGAATATCCCTCATAGCAGAAACCCCGTAAGCCTTGGGAAGGCGGCGGGAAATTAAGTCCACCACCGTATCCGCCGTTTTTTCGGCAGACTCGCGGGGAAGAAAGAAGAAGTCATTAGTCTTGTGGTGAAGCTCGGGGAGTTCTCCACGCACTATAAGGTGAGCATTGTTTACTATCATACTCTCCGCCGCCTGACGGAACACCTCGGTAAGGCGCACGGTCGGCACATAGTCATCAGCGCACAGATCCTTTAAAACCCTGCCCGCTCCGACAGAGGGAAGCTGATCGCTATCCCCTACCATAATTATGCGGCAGCCCTTGGGCATAGCCCTTAAAAGCGATGCGAACAAAATCACATCGACCATGGAAATTTCATCTATAATAACAACATCGGCTTTGAGAGGATTTTCCTCATTTCTCGCAAAGCGCGGTACGTCATTTTCGCTATAGGTGACCTCTAAAAGGCGGTGAACTGTTTTTGCCTCTCTGCCAGTTACCTCGCTCATTCGGGCGGCAGCTCTGCCCGTTGGAGCAGCAAGCAGCACACGCATATTCTGCCTTTCAAAAAGCGATATTATACCGTTTAAGGCAGTGGTTTTTCCCGTTCCCGGGCCTCCTGTTAAAATAAATACATTCTGAGTCAGCGCGCCGCGGATAGCTGTTTTCTGAAGCCTTGCATAGGATATGGAAAGCAGCTTTTCCTCACGCTCAATAAGCGCATCAATATCCTCAGGCTGCGCAGTTTCATCCTGCAGCATCCCTGTTATTCTATGCGAAATATAGCTTTCGCTTAAATAGTAGATAGGAATAAAAACAGCGGCTTTGCCGAAAACCTCTGCTTCAATGAGCATATTGCCTGCATACAGCCACTCAAGCTCAGCCTCAAAATC
>JAXJQH010000085.1:0-1845 GCA_036311245.1 Oscillospiraceae bacterium
ATGTCGCGGTTGTCGCTGGTAGCCTGAGAAACACCGAGGATACCTGACTTTTTGTTAATCATATTGTCAATATCCTTAGCGGACATATTTTCTTTTTCCATAAGAAGGGGAATGATAGCAGGATCAATGCTTCCTGCGCGGGTTCCCATCATGATACCCTCAGCGGGGGTAAGACCCATGGTGGTGTCGAGGCACTTGCCGTCAACAACAGCGGAAATAGAAGAACCGTTTCCAAGATGGCAGGTAACGATTTTAAGTCCCTCAGGATTTTTGGGGTCCTTGCCCATCATAACAGCAGCGCGCTGGCTGACGTATCTGTGAGATGTGCCGTGGAAACCGTATCTGCGGATTCTGTACTTCTCATAATACTCATAGGGGAGAGCATAGGTGTAAACATAGTCGGGCATTGTTTGATGGAAGCCTGTGTCAAAAACAGCAACCTGAGGAACATCCTTGCCCATAATTTCCTCGCAAGCGCGGATACCGGTAAGGTTGTGGGGGTTGTGGAGAGGTCCAAGCTCGCAGCACTCTTCGATAGCTGCGATAACATCTGCATCAATTACAACAGAGCCGGAGAACTTCTCGCCGCCGTGAAGAACGCGGTGTCCAACAGCCGAAATCTCGCTCATAGAAGCAATAACACCGTGCTCGGGGTTAACAAGAGCATCGGTAACAAGACGGATAGCTTCGCTGTGGTTAGCCATCTGAATGTCAACAATGTAAGCATCTTTGCCAAGAGGCTGATGCTTAAATCTGCCGCCTTCAATTCCAATTCTCTCGCAAAGACCTTTGGCGAGAACCTGCTCATTTTCCATGTCAATCAGCTGATATTTGATGGAAGAACTGCCGGCATTGATAACAAGTATTTTCATAAATGAAACCTACCTTTTTTATAATAATTTTAAACATAAATATTATATACCAAAAAAATACAAATTGCAAACTATTTTTGTATTTTAAAGCAAAACAATAAATACAAGATACATTAAAGGAATAGTTAAAACAGAAAAAATATGCGATATCATAGCCATTGATGCGCCCGTCCTTGTTTCTGCACCGTATGTCGCGGGGAAAATAATGGTGTTAAGTCCGAACGGGGTGGCAAAAGCAATCAGCGTAAAGGTCTGTATTTCGTCGGAAATTCCAAGCAGTTTCATAATTAAAAGCATAACTGCAGGAATAGCAATAAGTCTCAGAAATGTGGCGGCGTAAACCTTTTTATCATAAAGAAGACCTTTAAAATTATATCCGCCGATAACAACACCCGCAAGCAGCATGGCGACAGGTCCCATGCAGCTCTTGGCATTAACAAGCGTTGTGAAGACAAATTCGGGAATAAATCTATTTAATTCAAAAAGACCTATTACCATACCAAGCAGCAGCGAAAGCATTGGCGGGGTTGAAAAGCCTCTTATTATATTTCGGATAACTCCTTGGTTTTGCTCCTTTGGAATAAGTATGTAAAGTCCCCAGATATTACATACAATGTTTAAAGCGAAGGTAAACATTGAGAATTTGAAAAATGCTTCATCGCCCCATATTCCCAGCACAATAAAGTTACCGAGATATCCGTAGTTTCCAAAGGTGAGGGCATACTTGTATATATTCCTCAAATAAGCCTCGTCAGCATTTTCAACCTTTTTAACAAATAGACGGGATAGGGGATAGGAAAGAACCATTACTATAAGAACACAGATAAAACCATATAAAATAAGCGATGAGTTGCTTTTAAAGGTCTCAACAGTGAAATTGTTCATCATATTATGTAAATTAAGCGCAGGAAGAAAAACAAAGGTTTCGAGCTTGGAAAGCACCGAAAAGGTGTCACTGGGTAAAATGCTTTTC
>JAXJQH010000086.1:0-2265 GCA_036311245.1 Oscillospiraceae bacterium
CACCGATAATCTGAGTGATTTGCTCATCAACAGAGGAGATAGACTCATTGTTATGGAGAATATCATTTTCAAAGACAGCTTTTTGCTGCTTTAAGAGAGCATCCTGCTCTTCATTAGACTGCTTTAGAGCGCGTTGAGCCTCTATTTCTGCAAGATATGTCTGCGAATCGCGGTCGATTTGCTCAATGGTAGCATCAACCTCATCAAGGGCGGTCATAATGGTTTCTCTTGATGTATTTAAAGCTGTGAGCTTATATTCCAAATCGCGCAATTTATCTCCGGATTGGTCTAAAGTTTTTATCCAGAGAGAAACCTCTATTTTGCGCTTTTCATCAGCCAAAACAAGATATTTCTTTGCCTTCTCAGACTGAATACGCAGAGGCTCTACACGACCTTCAAGCTCTAAAAGAATATCCTTTAAACGCAAAATATTATCCTGAGCCTGCATAAGGCGCTTTTCAGCCTCATTTTTGCGATAACGGTATTTAGAAATTCCTGCCGCTTCTTCAAATATTTCACGGCGGTCATTGCTTTTTGCTGAAACAATATCAGCAATTTTGCCCTGACCGACAATAGAATATCCGTCGCGTCCAAGGCCTGTATCCATAAAGAGCTCACGGACATCCTTAAGGCGTACACCCTGACGGTTTATCATATATTCGCTTTCACCGCTACGGTAATACTTTCTTGTAATGACAACCTCATCACTGTCATAATTAAGAGTTCTCGAGCTGTTATCAAGAATAAGCGAAACCTCAGCAAAACCGAGAGATTTTCTGCTCTCAGTTCCCGAAAAAATAACATCTTCCATTCGCTCTCCGCGAAGAGTTTTTGTGGATTGTTCACCCAAAACCCATCTCACGGAGTCGCTGATATTACTTTTACCGCTTCCGTTAGGACCAACAATTGCTGTAAGTCCATCTCCGAAAGCTAACGATGTTTTATCAGGGAAAGACTTAAATCCCTGAATTTCCAACGATTTCAGTCGCAAAGAAAACATTCCTTTCTATTGACTTCAAAACTACCAAATATACATTCATAATACCACAAAACGGATGTTTTGTGCAATAGTTATATCAATTTTATCTCGCCAAAGGCAAGAGATTTATCACCTTTTACAGCTACCTCGTATCCGTCATTTTTAAATCTTTCGATATTTTTCTTTTTCTGTCCTATCATCTGCGATATTATCGCGGGGTTAACAGATATGGTAACGCTACCTTCAGATACATTTTTCTCAAGAAACAAGGAACAAGCTTTCTTGTAAAGCCTTTCCCCAAAAATCAGTTCTCCCAGTGCCGGATGATATGCTCCACCAAGGAAGTTTTCCTTTATTTCGGGTTGATCGTGCAGTCCAACACGAATAACACTGATGTTTCTTTCTTCAAACATATCAAGAAGCTGCGCGCACAGAGAAACTGTATCCACAAGCGCGGGGGGCGTGTATTTTCCCATTTCAAAAAGCTCGCCGAGATATGTACCTTTAAGCACAACTGTCGGATATATACGAACAGTATGGGGCTCTAAAGCAATTATTCGATTTGCCGTTTCTATAGCGCCGGTATCATCATCACCGTAAAGACCAGTCATCATTTGCAAGCCAAGTGAAAATCCATACTCTTTTATTAGTCTTGAAGCTTTTACAACATCCTCTGCGCTATGCCCACGCATATTTTTACAAAGAACCTCGTCGCGCATACTTTGAGCGCCGAGCTCTATGGCTGTAACGCCATACTTTTTAAGTAATAAAAGCACTTCATCATCAATGGCATCAGGTCTTGTTGAAACACGAATTCCGCTGATTTTCCCCTTTCCCACAAAAGTAGCGGCAGCCTCTAAAAGTTCAATCATATACGAGCGTTCTATCGCAGTAAAGCTTCCGCCAAAAAAAGCAATTTCGCTTTTTTCAAGCTCACTCTCCGACATTCTCTCAAAAGCCTCAGAAAGAACTTTTTTTACATCCTGCGCGCGGGGAATTTCGACCTTTCCCGAAATAGTGTTTTGGTTGCAAAAGCTGCATTTATTGGGACAGCCTACGTGAGGAACAAAAAAAGCAATATTAGCGTGCCTCATTCTCCCATCAGCTCCAAAGCTTCTTTTGCAGCCATTTGCTCAGCAATTTTCTTGCTCTTTCCGCTGCCTTTACCGATAACATTACTATTTAAATGCACCTCAACAGTAAAGCTTTTATCGTGTGCAGGTCCGCTTTCGCCGACTACAACATACTCAACCTTTTCCTCTTTATTTTGCTGAATAATTTCCTGA
>JAXJQH010000087.1:0-5238 GCA_036311245.1 Oscillospiraceae bacterium
ATGAAGACGGCAGCTATAATATGACATTAGAGGGCGGACACTCTATGCCGCGTATCCTTCATCGCAAGGATTCTACCGGTAACGCTATTGTTACAACCTTATTTGAAACAGTCAGCAAGCTTTCCAATGTAAATACAGCAGAGAATACACAGGTTATTCGTCTTGTAAAACAAGATGGAATGTTTTTTGCAACACTGCTTTGCGCAGGAGAGCAAACGGTTGTTTCTGCAGACTATGTTTTGATGGCAACCGGCGGAATAGGCCGCGTTTATGAATACACCACCAACTCCAAAATTGCTACAGGCGACGGAATTGTTCTTGCGCACAAAATGGGCGCAAAGGTTGAGAATATGAATCTTATTCAATTTCATCCAACTGCATTTGCTCACGAGGATAGGGAACGCCTTCTTATATCTGAATCTGTGCGAGGAGAAGGTGCGTATCTCCTCAACTGCAACCTTGAGCGCTTTATGCATAACTATGATGAAAGATGCGAACTTGCACCCAGAGATGTTGTTTCTCAGTGTATTATGAAAGAAGAAAAGAAAACGGGAAGCAGCAAATTTTATCTTAGCATTGCTCATGAGGACCCTGAGTTTATAAAAGATCGTTTTCCGATGCTTTATAAAAAGCTCAAAGAAAATGGCTTTGATATGACAAAAGACAATATTCCTGTTTATCCTTGCCAGCATTATCTTATGGGTGGAATTCACGTTGATTTGAATGCACAAACCACTATTGAGGATATGTATGCTGCAGGAGAGTGTATACATAGTGGTGTTCACGGTAATAACCGCCTTGCAAGCAATTCGCTCTTAGAGGCTGTTGTATTCGGCAGAATGGCTGCGCAGGAAATTAACAGAAAGATGTCTGAAAATGGCAAAAAGCCTATGGTACCAGAACCCGATGGAATGATTTATCCTTCAGGAAAAAAACAGCTTCCTCAAGGATATCGTACTAAAATTAGGCATTTGCTGCAGCAGGGATTTTATGTTGTTCCTAATGTTGAGGAAGCAAAGAAATCGGTTGCAGAGGTAAAAGAAATTCAAAATATTCTTGATAATGATGATTTTATTATTACAACCGATTTGGTTGAAGCAAGAAACACAGCAGTTATTGCTGAACTTATTTTAAATGATGTAATTCGTGCTAATTCTTAGGAGTGAATTAATAAAATGAAATTATCGCAGTTTTATATTGACGACATAATAAAAAAGGCAATTTGTGAAGATATAAACTATGTGGATGTCACAACAGATTATCTTATAGATGAGAACGCTCATACTACAGCATATTTTGTTTCTAAAGATGTTGGTGTTGTTTGCGGAATTGATATTGCAATGCGTGTTTTCGAGCTTCTAGATGATAATATTTCGTTTGATATCAAAAAGCTCGATGGTCAAGAAGTAAAAAAAGGCGATATAATTGCTACTATGAGTGGAAACGCTGCTGCGCTTTTAAAAGGTGAGAGAACTGCTTTAAATCTGCTTCAACATCTCTCGGGAATTGCAACTGCAACAAACCGTTGTGTTAAGATTTGCGAAGGAACACGGGCATCTGTTGCCGAAACAAGAAAAACCTTACCCGGTCTGAGAGCACTTCAGAAATATGCCGTCACGGTTGGCGGCGGAAAAAATCATCGTTATAATTTAAGTGACGCTGCGATGCTTAAGGATAACCATATTGATGCCTGCGGCGGTATTGAAAACGCTGTCGCTAAACTTCGCAGTAAAACAGGGCATATGCTGAAAATAGAGGTTGAAGTTAGAAATTTCGATGAGCTTCAAGAGGCTCTCAGAGCAGGCGCCGATGTAATTATGCTTGATAATATGAACTGCGAGCAAATGTCAGAGGCAGTTAAAATTATTGCAGGCAGAGCAAAAACAGAGGCATCGGGAAATATCACTCTTGATAACATTGCAGATGTAGCTAAAACAGGCGTTGATGTTATCAGCCTCGGCGCACTGACACATTCTGTAAAAGCCTTTGATATCTCTATGAAAATAAAGTAGTTATTAGTAGTTATTATATTTTATTTTTAATTAAAAAACTAAGCATGTCACTTCATTCAAAAAATTATAATGTCAGCTCTGATAGGGCGGTAGTCCTATCAGAGCACTTAAAAAATACAGATAGATAGACAAAATAAATATTTTGTATAACTCAGGGAACTGAAAAACAATAAAAATGCCGAAAACACCTTATTTGCAAAAGTTTCTGATTTTGATTTAATTTAATTTAATATTTATATATGTTAATGCTTTTCCCGAAAAATAATTTTAGTGCATATAATGTAATGTTACTTTATGTACAAAAATTTCAGGAAGGTGTTTTCATGCAAAAAATTTATTTTAATTTTGCTTCTATCACATTTGCAATGAAATCAGAAAAATTGCTTAAATTAAATAATATTAATTGTAAGGTTGTTAAAACTCCCTCTCAATTCAGTAGTTGCGGTTGCGGATATAGTGTTTACGTTAATAAAACAGATTTTGAAAAAGCAAAAAACATCATTATAAGTCATAATATTCTATTAAATGATATTACCGAGCTTGAGGAGTGATATTTTGATTTATTTTGATAGTGCAGCAACAACCTTTCCAAAGCCTGCTGAGGTTGCAAATTCAGTATACAGATGTATTAATGAATTTGGCGGTAATCCGGGCCGAAGCGGCCATAAAATGTCCTTAAATGCAGCTAAAATTGTATATGAAATGCGTGAAAATGTTGCTGATTTTTTTGGTTTGGAAGATGCTGAACGAGTTATTTTAACAAAAAACTGCACAGAATCATTAAATATTGCAATATTTGGCATTATGAATGGTGGCGGAAATGCAATAACATCACATTTTGAGCACAATTCGGTTATGCGACCGCTTGAACATTTAAAAAAAATAAAAAAATGCAATTATAAAGTTGCTAAGGTGTCATTTGAGAGTCCCCAGATAACCGTTAAGGCGTTTGAAAGACTTATTGATTCCGAAACAAAAATGATTATCTGCACCCACGCCTCTAATGTCAACGGAAAAATTGCACCCATTAAAGGGCTTTCTGCCCTATGCAAGCGTCGGGGATTAATTTTTTGTCTTGATGCGTCACAAAGTGCAGGTATAGTCAAAATTGATATGGAAAAAGACGGAATAGATATATTATGCTGCCCCGGACACAAGGCGCTTTTTGGTCCAACCGGCACAGGGCTTCTTTTGGTTGGAAAAAGGGTGGACCTCTCCCCTTTTATGTTCGGCGGAACTGGAAGCACCTCGGTGAGCTTAGATATGCCTGATTTTTATCCCGATATGCTTGAGGGCGGAACTGTTAATGTAGTTGGTGCAGCTGGTTTATCTGCGGGTATTTCTTTCATAAAACGCGTTGGAATAGATGAAATTTATAATCACGAAATGCGATTATCAAAACATTTTTACAATAAACTCTCTAATAATTCGCACATACTACTTTATAATAGTTCTCCTAACAAGAATTTTGCAGTATCAACCGTTTCTTTTAATGTAAAGGGGAAAACCTCTACAGCCATTTCTGAAGAGCTTGATAGGTATAATATTGCAGTCAGGGGTGGTTTGCACTGCTCACCGATGGCACATTTGTTTATGGGGACAAGAGATATCGGAACCGTAAGAGCAAGCTTTTCATATTTTAACACCATAAAAGAGGTAGATTACGCTTGTAGGGTCATTGAAAAACTAAAAATATAAAATATATTGTTAATTCAATAAAAATTCATTGAAATTTTAAAAAAATATGGTAAAATATATATAATAAGGTAATTAAAACTAAAGATATTTAACACATATTAAGAAGAGGAAAGTAAATATGCGGGAATTTTTTGTAAATATCGGGGACTTTTTTGTTAGACTTTATACCGATTTAATTAATTTTGACAGGTGGTATCTTGACATTATAGATATCGTCCTTGTTGCTGTAATTTTGTATTATATAATAAAATTTGTTCGCGAAACTCGTGCAGCACAGCTCGTTAAAGCAATTTTGCTTTTCTTTGTTGTTTTTTTAGTTTCGTCACTTCTCGAACTTACAACTATCTCTTTTCTTCTTGAATATGTTTTTCAGTATGGTCTTGTTGCAATTGCAATTATTTTTCAGCCTGAAATCAGAAGAGGTCTTGAAAAAATAGGAAGAAGCAATTTTCGTTTATTTAATGTTATTTCCAAGCAAAACTTAGAAGACAGCAATTCCAAATGGAAATATTCTATTGACCCCATTTGTGAAGCTTGTTACCGTCTTTCCTGCGATAAAACAGGAGCATTAATTGTAATTGAAAGAACTATTCGCTTAGGTGAATCTGTTGAGCGCGCTGTTGTTATAGATTCCGTGCCCTCTGTTTCGCTTATAACAAATATTTTCTTTACTAATTCCCCTCTTCATGACGGCGGTCTTATAGTTCGTGACGGGAGGCTTTTTGCCGCAAGCTGTTTTTTTCAGCCATCTGACAAGGTTGAAAATATCAGCCTTGGTTCAAGACACAGAGCGGCTTTAGGAGTCAGTGAGGTGTCTGATGCAATAGTTATAATTGTTTCAGAGGAAACAGGTATAATCTCTATTGCAACCGAAGGCAAATTAATTCGTGATTTCACCAAGGAGTCTTTAAAAGATTATCTTGCTCAAAATTTGCTTCAGGATGAACTTGATGAAAACGGAAAACCGATTCAAAAGAAACAGAATAAAATTAAGTCGGTTTTAGGAAGGCGGAATGTAAAATGAAAAAAATAAAAACCTCCCGCCTGCTTGATAATAAAACATTTTGTAAAATTATTTCTGTTATAGGCGCTATTACTATCTGGGCAACCGTCACGCTTACTGTTAAGACTGATAGTGAACGCCTATTCCGAAATGTTCCTATTGATTTTTCCGTTGCAGGAACAGCTGTTGAAGCGCTTGGGCTCAGCTCATTTGACAGAAGCGATGAAAATATTAACATTACCCTTTCAGGAAACAGAGGCTCACTAAATGCTGTTTCTAAAGAAGATTTTGTTGTATCACTTTCGCTTGGCCGTGTTACAAAAGCAGGAAAATACACAGTTCGTGTTGATGTTAGCTTAAAAGAACCTGTCGGGAATGTATCGGTTGTTAATTATTCCCCTAAAACTATCCAAGTTAGTTTTGACCGTAGCGCATCAAAAACATTTACAATCGATACCGATATTTCTGGAATATCTGCAAAGGACGGATTTATGCTGGACAAAGGATATCCCTCTTCTCAAGAGG
>JAXJQH010000088.1:0-15392 GCA_036311245.1 Oscillospiraceae bacterium
GTCCTCTGCCGATTTAATGACATATGCTCCTTGCTCACAGTGTCCCGCAATTCCTGCGACCTCGGGATGCTGTCTGTCTCCTGCAATTAAAATAGTCGCTCCGTTTTTGGAATGCTCGGCGACAATTTTATGAATTTTTGAAACAAAGGGGCAGGTCGCATCGACAAATGGTATGCCGTTTTCCTCAAAAAACTCATATACTCCCTTACCGACTCCGTGCGAACGGATGACAACTGTGTATCCTTTTGGAACTTCATTGGGAAGCTCTGCAATTATGACGCCTCTTTTTTCAAGGTCTTCTACAAGCTGGGGATTATGAATAATTGGACCTAAGGTGCAAACTTTTTCCCCTTTATCTAACAGTTCGTTAACGAGGTTTACCGCTCTGTTTACACCAAAGCAGAAGCCTGCTGTCTTTGCAAGAGTTATTTTTGTTTTACTTTTCATTCTTTTCATCCTTTTGCTTTGTAGATGGCATAAATGGGCGTTTTACGGGAGTTTTGAGGCGGGCATTTAACATTTCTATAATTCTATCCATAACAAGAGCGCTGGCGCGGCGGCTTTCAATAACCTTATTTTCCTCTTTCATTTTTATTTCAGAGTTTAAGATAGGCTCTCCAAAACATACTGTTACCTTTTTTCTCAGTCTGAGTTTACCGTCATAGCAGATAGCAACAGGGATAATATCAGCGCCCGTATCCGAGGCAATATAAACTGCGCCCGATTTAGGTCTAATGGGGTTACCATCGCGGCTTCTTGTTCCCTCGGGGAAAATCAGCAGTAGTTTTCCATCGTTTAAAGAATTTTCGGCGTTTTTTATCGCTTGCATATCGCCCGCTCCGCGGTTTACCGGAAAAGCTCCAAGCTTTGATAAAATAAACCCAAACGGTTTAAAGGAAAATAGTTCTTTCTTTGCCATAAAACAAAGTGAACGCTTTTTTATGCCTACGGCGATAAAAACGGGGTCAACAAACGAGCGGTGATTGCTGCAAATAAGAGCAGCGCCGCTTTCTCTTAAGTTTTCTCTTCCCTCAAATTCAACATTAAAAAGAAGATGTACTATCGGAACAAAAATTGCTCGAATAACCTTATAAAACATAGCTTTTCCTTTCTTTATCAGGCGTTGATGCCTGCGGCATAGCCGGTTGAAAATGCAATTTGAAGATTAAATCCACCCGTGCAAGCATCTACATCTATAACCTCGCCCGTAAAGTATAGTCCCTTTACAAGCTTAGACTGCATAGTTTTAGGATTTATTTCCTTTACGCTGACTCCGCCCGCTGTTACAATAGCGGTTTCGATAGCCTCTCTCCCCACAACATCAAAGCGCATTGCTTTAATATTTTCGCAAAGGGCTAGGCGCTGAGCACGGGTTATCTGATTTACCTTTTGGTGCGGTGAAATTCCGCTGCGCTCTATAACTACAGGTATCATAGCCTTTGGAAGCAGTGCATCAAGAGCATTTATTATATCCTTATTTTTTCTATCCAAAAAATCTCGTGATATACGCTCATCGAGCTTCTCTATAGACAGCGCAGGCTTTAAATCAAGATCTATAGCATAGTTTGATGGCGAGTCGGTAATATAAGCGCTTGCACTGAGCACCATAGGGCCTGACACGCCAAAGTGAGTAAAGAGCATTTCGCCCATATCGGAGAAAATAGTTTTGCCGTTTTTCTTTGAAACAAGAGAAAGGGCTGTATTTTTAAGAGAAAGACCCTGCATTCGAGGGCAATCCTTACCCGCAATTTTAAGTCCCACAAGAGAGGCACGCAGGGGAACTATTGTATGCCCTGCTCTTTGGGCAAGCTTGTAGCCATCACCCGTTGAGCCAGTGGCGGGATAGGACACTCCGCCCGTTGCGAGCACAACAGAATTTGCTGAAAAACGGCTTTGTGATGCGGTTTCAACGGCTGTAAATGCATCGTTTTCTATGACAATATCGGTTACTGTATCGGTTATAACCTTTACACCGTTTTGCTTGCAAAATCTTAAAAGAGCATCTGCAATATCCATAGCTTTATCTGAAATGGGAAAAACGCGGTTGCCTCTTTCAATCTTAAGTGGCACACCGAGTGACTCAAAAAACTCCATAGTGTCCTGCGGGGTAAATCCCATCAGGGCGCTATAAAGAAATTTAGGATTGGAGATTGTATTTTTCATAACCGTCTGTGCATCGCAGGCATTGGTTACATTACATCTTCCCTTACCCGTTACAAGTATCTTTCTGCCGGTGCGGGGCATTTTCTCAATGAGTAGAGTATTCTTCCCCATTGATGCTGCTACACCTGCAGCCATCATTCCCGAGGCTCCGCCCCCGACCACTATAACATCATACATTTATTTACATCCTTTATTTACTGCGAGAAGTTCCGTAAACCTCGTTTTCCTGCCAAAGTGCTTCGAGCTTCTGGAGTTTCTGCGATACCTCGTCTTTTCTTCTGAGTCCCAGCGCTACAATAAGGGCATTGATAAGGCTCAGTGGTGCGACAAGAGAATCGACAAAAGAAGCCATATCGCTGCGGGCGATAAGCATGTGGTCAGCTGTTTCAGCAATGGGGGAGCTTGCGCTATCAGTTATCGCGATGACATTTGCATTACAAGACGAGGCATAGCGCATAGCCTTAAGGGTTCTGCTCGAATAGCGCGGGAAGCTAAGCCCTATAAGCACATCCTTTTCATTTATAGACAAAATATTCTCATAAACATCGCTGATGCTTGTTGAGCCAACGACGCGAACGTTATCAAAAATATGGTTTAAATACAGATTTAAAAAGTTTGCCAACACAGATGCACTGCCTGTTCCGATAATATAGATATTTTCTGCATTTATTATTGCATCAACAACACTGTCAAAATCCTTTTTGTTAATATCATCAAGTGTTTTGCGGATTTTTTCAATATCCGAGTGCAGCACTTTATTTAGAACATCATCAGCATCAATATTTTTGCTTGCAACCTCCATACGCTGAACGGCGGTGAGCATATTTCGGCTTATCTCCTGTAGCGCCTGCTGCATCTGAGGGTAGCCATCAAAGCCGATTTCGCTCGCGAAGCGAACAACGGTGGATTCGCTGACTCCTGCGGCTTTTCCAAGCTTTGAGGCGGTTATGTAAGCGGCTTTATCAAAGTGTTCAATAAGGTAGGCAGCTATTTTCTTTTGCCCCTTAGAAAATTCGGGCATTCTTTGCGAAAGCTCTGAAAGAAGATCGATTTTCATTTTATTCTCCCCAAACAAAACACTTATTTCATAAAGTCTTTATATGCTGCCAGAACCTCTTGCGGCTCGCCCTGCATCATAAGAGTACCGTTATTTATCCAAATAATATGGTCACAGAGCCTTTTCAAGGTTTCAGAATTGTGCGAAACAATTATTACAGTTCTTGTTTTATCGCTGATAAGCTCTTTTATTTTATCATAGCTTTTCTTTTTAAACTTTTCATCACCGACACTCAGAACCTCATCAACCAGCATTATATCGGTTTCCATAACGGCGGTGATGGAAAATGCAAGCTTACTATACATTCCGCTTGAATAGGTTTTAACGGGTTTATCTATAAAGGCACCGAGCTCAGAAAACTCAATGATATCATTAAGCTTAGCCTCAATTTCGGATTTTTTAAAGCCCATCAAAAGTCCCGAAAGGAATATATTTTCTCTGCCCGATAGGTTGGTTTTAAAGCCCACTCCTATCGAGAGCAGTGAAACACTTTTACCATACAGCTCTATTTCGCCCGTGTCAGGGGAGAAAATTCCTGCAATAGAGCGAAGCAGAGTTGACTTTCCGCTTCCGTTTTTACCGATTAGTCCGACAACCTGTCCTTCCTCTACATCAAAGGAGACTCCCCGCACAGCCTCAAAGGTTTCAAGCTTGTTTTTGCCAAATGAAAAGATAGCTCTCTTTGAGGAAACGGATTTCAGGCTTTTATAAGTGATGTGCAGGTCTTTGACTGAAATTGCTTTGCTCATTATATCACCTTTGTATAACTGTTTTCGTATTTATATATTGTGTTTACGCCGATAACTGAAACAAGAATTCCAATTAGCAGCCACGCAAGCAGCGCAGAAACATTCGGAGCGGTGTTATAAAGCATAACGTTTCGAAGAGATGAAATTATAAGCGCCACAGGGTTTCCATAATTTAAAAGCATTGCTATAGGCTGGCTGAGGTTTCCAATCCTATCTGTTATGGAATAGAAAACGCCCGACATATAGAACACAAGTCTTAATAGAACTGCTACAACATTTGCAAGGTCCTCAATAAATACACCAAAGTGCATAAATATCATACCGAAGCCGAAAGTTATGGCAAAAAGGACAAGCAAAATCAGGGGAATATATAGCAAATTCCATCCAATGCTCACTCGGCTGAAAATCATACTGATAATTACAAGCCCGAATGAAATCAGCATTTTAAAGGCATTGACATACATTTTTGATAAAATCAAGGTATACTTAGGTATGTATATCTTTATAACGGTGCTTTTATTGGCTTTAACCAGCTTTACACTGTTTGTGATGGTTCTGTTAAAGAAGTCCCACGCGGTAAGACCAATAAAAACAAAAACAGCAAAGTTTTCTTCCCTACTACTGAAAACAATCTGTGCAAGGAAAGAATAAACCAGCATAAACAGAACGGGGTCGAGCACCCACCACAGCCAGTTAAGATACGAATCCGCAACGCTTGCTTTTAGCTCCGCTTTGGCAGCATACATTGCATATGGGTTGTACCTTTTTATGTCTCTGAAAAACCGTTTCATAAAACGTCTCCCTATCAGGTGAAAAGATTATTGTACTGCTCTAAAGCCTCTTTATTATAAGCCTTGAAATCAATATTCATTGGCTTTACCTTGCCGTTTTCAAAAGCCTGAAAGCCATTTAAAATTCCTTGAGCGCTGTTCTCTACCATAGTGCCGCCAAACTCATTTATTATATCTGCAGGCCCGTCCATCTGTGTGCATATTGAGGGGACACCGAGGGCATCTGCCTCAAAAAGCACAAGACCTAAGGATTCATATTTTGAGGGAAGCACAAAAAGGTCACACCTTTTTATAATGGGCATAGGATTTTGAATTGAATAGATAAAAGCTATATTTTTGCTACAAGGCTTTGAGTTTGCATAGGCAACAGTTTTAGCATACAGCTTGCCCGCTCCGCCGATAAGAATTAGAAAACTCTCGGGATTTTTTTCATTATACTCGCAGAATGCGTCAATAAGCATATTATGCTGTTTTTCAACCGAATATCTGCCGACCGTTATTATCTTTGTGCCCTTTTCAGAAAGAATTCCCTCTATTCCGCCGGGGTGGTGAATGCTGTTTCGAGTTTCAGATTGAAACTCAATGGGCATATCACCCTTTTCTTTTACAAGCTGAGCATTAAATGAATTGCCAACAACCACTATATTGTCCTTTTTTCCGCTGATTGATGCTGTCGGCTCAATCATAGCGGGTGTTACAACGGCAACTTTGTCGTAATTTCTATAGGCACTTTCAAGAGTAGGTCTATGCTGATTTCCTCTTGTAGAAAGCTCCATTTTCATATCGCTGTGGACAAATATAGTCTTTTTAGCATCAAACTCTGAAAGCAGCGCTATAATATACTCATCATAGCCGCTGAAATGAACGATGTGGTCCATTTTAAGATGGCTGAAATGCTTTTTGAAATCGCGCTTGTATGCGCGGTTTACATAGCGCTTTACAAATCCGCCCTTTATATTAAATCTGTAATACAGCATAAATGCGAACGCCTCAAGAATTGTCAGGGTTATACCGCTTGAAATGCTGTAGAGCTTAAGAGAGCCATCTACCGCGTCAAGGCGCTCGGGATGCTTTGCAAAAGCCGACTGCTTAAATGCAAAGAAGTATTCCCTTTCGCCGAGGTCTATAAGACCGAGAAGATTTTTAAACGAGGCTGTAAGTCCGTTTTGGAGCAGCGCTCCGCAATAAAACAGCACGCGCTCTTTTTCACTTTTCTTAGCGCGCATTATCTTGCAGCAGTCTTCGCCCTTTATAATGTGCGAAAGAATATATTTTGCGGCATTAGGTCTATCGTATGTGCAGAATTTTTCTACAAACTCACTGTAATCATATTCACCTGAGTCTCTGAGAGCTGAAACAAGCTCCTGCGCAGTTTTAGTCTTTATAAAGGGCAGCTCAGAGAGCGGAAAATAAAATCCGCGCTGTATATCATACTCATCCTCATCGGGGGTGAACAGCACTATTTTTTTGCGGGAGCAGGCAAAGTCAAAAAACACGCTTGAGTAATCTGTTACAAGCGCATCGCAGGCAGAAAGAACTTCATATGCCTCATACTGCTCGGGGAAAGCCTTGATATGCTCAAATCCGCTTACATCGGCATTTGCGCGAACAAGGGGATGAAGCTTTAAAAGGAGAATTTCCCCATCTGAGAGCTTTTTATCTATTTCCAAAAGTGTGTTACGCAGTCTGTCTAAAGATTCCTGCATAGTTTTGCCCATATTCTCAGCTTTCCAAGTAGGCATATAGACATAGAGCTTTTTATCAGAAAATCCAAGCTCAGTTTTTAGTTTTTCTGCATTTTCAGTTTCAAACAAAACCGAATTTCTCGGATATCCCTCGCAGAGAATTTCACCGCTAAGAGATGTATCAATATTATAGGACTCAAGCATTTTTTCCCGCATATAGTCATTTGGGAAAATGAGGTAGTCAGAAAACAAGAGGCTACGCTGAATATTGCCCATAGAATGGCGCTCGGGAATATTGTATTTTCCCATTTTCTTAAGAGGAGTGCCGTGCCAGGTGTTGGTAAATATCTGCCCCTCTTTTTTGATATATGCTCTTGGCAGAGAGGTATCGGTAAAGATATATTTTACTCGCGCGAGCAGCTTATAGTATTTTAAGCTTCCCTGAGCTACGAGATGCACGCCCTTTATATCATAGCGCGAAAGGAGAGCCTGCGCTCTTTTCCTTGTCTGCGGGCAGACCGAAAGGTAAACCTTTTTTATACCGTAGTCCCCGCGGCAAAGCTCCTGCATCAGGTAAAAGATATTTCCTGCTACATCAAGTCCGTTTCTCGATTCAAGCAATACGGTCTTTTGGCGGATTTTTGACCTGTAATAAAAGTGTGCATAATAGCTTGTGAGCAAAGTCGGCTTTAAGTTTTTTTTGACTTCCCTCAAAAGCTTTTTTATTTTACGCATTTAAAATACACTCTCCCAAAGCTCTGTTACTGCTGTTTGCATCATTATATGTGTTAAAACGGGCATTAAATTTCTGATACTTCTCATCGCAGCAGAAGTCCTTTTCTGCTGCTCTTATCATTTTGCAAAGCTCCTCGTTTTTATAAACGATAGGACCGGGCAGCTCGTTCATTTCTAAATAAAAGTCGCGAAGATTGTTTTTATATTCCTCATAATCGTACATAAAGAACATTATGGGGCGCCTAAGGTTTGCAAAGTCAAAGAAAACGCTCGAATAATCAGTGAGAAGCATATCGCTTATGATATATAGCTCATTTATATCATCATATTTGGAAACATTATATACAAAGCCCTCATATTTCTCCATATCAAATTTGTCGATTATAAAATAATGGGCGCGAAACAGCACTACATAATCATCAGAAAGTTCTCTTTTAAGCATATCGAAATCAATTCCGATATCATAATGAAAGCCCTTGCCTCTCTCAAAGGTGTTATCGCGGAAGGTGGGAGCATAAAGCAGCACCTTTTTATCCTTAGGGATTCCAAGGCTCTCTTTTATTCTCTTTACATCCTCTAGTGTGTGTGAGAACAGAAAATCGTTGCGCGGGTAGCCGCACTCTACAAATTTTTCCTTTCCCTGAGCATAGGCAGAGCCAATCTTGTCGGTGTAAAACTCTGAGGGTGAGAGGAAGTAGGTAATTCTTTTACCCTGAGTTGTGTATTGCTTGTGTATCTCAGAGAGTTTTTGCGCGTTATTACCCTGATTTTTGATATCGCAGCCAAGGCGCTTTAAGGGGGTGCCGTGCCAGCTCTGAATAAACACGTGGTCCTTGCTTGGAATGACGTGCGGCAGCATAGTTGAGTTTGTTACCCAATATTTTGCTCGGGCTAAGGCGCGCATATATTCATTTGTGCGATATTTTACCACCTTGGTGTTTCGATTTTCTTTAAGAAAGGCATATTTCTTTAAATCGCGCACAGCCCAGATGAAGTTATAATCCGAAAAACGCTCGTCATTCAGGGCAGCAAGATACATGGCTTTGGGGCTGCAGGCATAAATTCTGCCCTGAAAGGATTCAAAAAGAATGGTTTTTTCCTCAATGGGGTATCTCTTTTTATATTTATTGAAATAATAAGTTCTTTTAGTGTTTACTATCCATTTATACAGTCCATAAAAAATCTTGCTGTTCTGCATAAACTTTTTAATGCGCTTTCTGATACGGTCCATTAAAATTTCAAGCTCCTAATTAATCTTTTAAATCTTTTTTTATCTGTGTTGTAGAAATTTCAGGAGTACGCGAAAGGTAAACTACCTCGCAGCTATCCTTAAGGAAGTCAAATTTACCCTCCCAATCATCGCCCATAACAAAGGTGTCAACACGAAATTCCTTTACATCGGTTTTCTTCTGTTCCCAATTTTCCTCAGGGATAACGAGGTCAACATATCGGATAGCTTCAAGCATCTTTTTGCGTTCCTCATATGTAAAGTAGCATTTTTTCTGCTTGCAGTTCCAGTTAAATTCGTCAGTAGAAAGGGCAACGATGAGGTAATCACCATATTCCTTTGCGCGCTTTAAGAGATTGATGTGACCGTAATGCAGCAGATCAAATGTTCCGTAAGTAATAACCTTTTTCATTTTTTATTCCTCCGATTTTAAGCCTATTTTTTCAAGAATGAGCTTGCATCCCGAAATATCTTTATATTGATTGCAAATTTCATTGCATTGTCTGCGTTTTTCGTAGACGGCGTCTTCCCCTTTTGCTACAGAAGCAAGAAAAGCGGAAAATTCCTCTGCCGTTTTTATCTGAGGTCCCGGCATAAGATCTTCAATATTATCAAAGGCATAGCCCCTGTTCTTTCCGTACTGATCGCTATCTGGACCTACAAAGGCGATTGGCTTATTAAGCATAAGGTAATCAAAATAAATACTCGAAAAGTCGGTAATCAGTGCGTCAGAATGTTTAAGTAGCTGATGTAGAGTAACAGATTTACTGCAAAGTTCGCTTTCGCTTGCAAACCTTATATTTTTAAAGGCTCTGCTTGGCAGCGGGGTATCATCCATTGGGTGCGGTTTTATGAAAAGCAGAATATTCTCTTTTTGGAGCACGCCGCACAGCTTTTCTAAGAAAGCCTCATCAAATGGGTTTATTTCCTCATAGCATCCATCGGTTTTATTAAGGCGTTTTGACGACATAAAGGTTGGAAGCCACAAAACAACCTTTTTAAACCCACTAAAAAACTCAGGACACGCAGTTTCTTTAAGAAAAACATCGCATCGCGGCTGAGGGGTAATGAGTGCCTGATTTTCACCCGCTCCAAATGCCTTACACATAACATCAGCAAAAAAGGGCGAGGTTGCAATAACATATGTAAAGAAATTCTGGTCTTCCTCTTCGCAGCCCTTCTCAAGCCTTCCGATGCCTTTAAGCGGCATACCATGCCAAAGGTTTACTACGCACTGCTCTTTTGCGGGTTTTATTGGGTATTTTCCAAAGCAATAAAAGCAGTATTTAGACCTTAAGAACGAAAAAATGCCTCTTTTTAGTCCAACAAATTTTACATTCTCGGGCGCGCTGTCTATAAAGCTTTTAAATTCATCGGTTGCAACTGTTATTTTAAATTCGCGGTTAAATCCGTTTTCAATCATATAATCATAAAGAGCGCGAACATTATCGCGAAAACCGAGGTTGGAATAAAAGAAAACTCGGTTTGAGGCTTTTGGTATAAGCTTATTTAAAAGCGATAGGGGCGCAAAGCAGGATTTGAGAATTTTCTTAAGTGTTTTCAAATCCGAATTTCCTCCTCAATGGCGCAAAAATATTTTATAAACAAAGCGGCGAACGGGAGCGGGCGCCAGAGCCACCGCCGCTCTCGGCAGCACGCAGGTGATGTTCTCTTTAAAGCCGCAAAGCGAAAGCTGGCGAAGCCTTTTATAAAAGCGAAGTATTTTCTTTGCGTATTCCCTGCCGCCTCGTCTATCATACATTCCGCTGCCCGCTCGCATATACACAAGCGGCTGCTGCACATTAGCGCCGACAGCCCCATTTGCAAGGGCGCGGGCGAACAGCTCGTAATCCTCAAACAAGGGATAATCTTGATACCCGCCGACCGACTCGACAACAGACTTTTTATAAACTACGGCGGGGTGGTTAAAGGGGTTTCTTTTGCGAACATATTTCATAATTTCATCGTGGGTTTCGGGAACAAGTCTTGCAGCAGTTACCCTATCGGTGCTCTGCTCAAACTCTGCAACAACCGCGCTGACAATATCGGCGTTTTCCCGCTGCATAAGTTCAAGCTGCATCTCTATTCTATCGGGGAATGCAATATCATCACTATCCATACGGGCAACTATCTCATTTCGGCACACAGAAAGTCCCGCATTTAAGGCTTTTCCCAAGCCAACATTTTGAGAAAGCGGGCAAAGAGTTATGTCAAAGCGCTCGCAAAGGACATTAATTTCACTTTCAAGAGCCTCAGGCACAGGCCCATCTATCACAAGGACAAACTGCTCCGGCAACACAGACTGCGCAAACATACTCTCGACACTTTGGCGAAGAAAGAGCGGCTCTTCTTTTTCATAGACCGACATAAGCACGCTATATGGCTCAAAAGCATTTGGCTCCAAAGAAGTTTCATCCCCTATCTGCATATGCAAAACTCAGTAATACTATATCTATATTAACATATCACATTTAAGGCATTTTTGCAAGCATTTTTACCTCTATATAAGGCTATTTTGCAGGATTTTTTAGCTTTTACTGCAAAAATATTTATTGCACTCTGAAAAAGCAAACAATTTTGACAAAAATTCCTGCAAAGCCCCTGCTTTTTAAGTAAAAATGCCGCAGAAGCAAATTTGCTTCTGCGGCAATGAAAATATTTTAATTCCAGAGCTTTTTAGGATAAATTCCCTTATTCATTTTGTCATAAAGTGCGTTTTTTACATCATTAATATCCTCAAGATAGGTCATACCGTACCACTGGTCATCGGTTTTTAAAACCGCAATATCAGCTTCGCCAGTTTCAATTAAGTGACTTGCTACTGACGGCAGATAAAATTCTGCTTTTAAGGGGTTTACGCCCTCATTGTAAAGACACTTAAGAAACTCTACAAGCTGCTGCTCAAATTTTTCCAAGGCTCGCTGCGGGAATGCCCAGCAGTTCATTGAAACAAGAGAGTCGGAGTCAAGGCGTGTCCAGGTTTTGCAGTCATCCTCGGTGTACTCAATATTCTCGCCTCGGCACTCGATATGGGTGCGTTCTGTAACGCTTGTAAGCATACTGTTTTCATCCACACAGCAAATTCCGCGTGAGGTGTATCCGTTTTTTGAAACTGTGTTTTTAAGGACAAATCCCGCCATTGCCATATGCAGTTTTTTCCTGCTATCATCGTTATTTACAAGAAAATCTTGAAGTATCTCAAAGCACTTGGGTCCATAATAATCATCGGCATTAATAACAACAAAATCCTCTTTAATGGTATCTTTTCCGCACCACACGGCGTGCCCTGTTCCAAACGGCTTTACTCTATCCTTTGGAGCTGTAAAGCCCGCAGGGAGCTTGGATAGTTCCTGCATAATATATTCGGTTTCTATGTATTTTGAAATGCGCTGTCCTATTTTTTGATGAAATTCCTCATAAATTTCCTCTTTAATGATAAAATAAACTTTATCAAAGCCCGCTCTCTTTGCATCAAAGATGGAGTAATCAATAATCAGCTCATCAGCAGGGCCGACGGGGGTAAGCTGTTTAAGGCCGCCAAAGCGGCTTCCCATACCCGCAGCCATTATAACAAGTGCAGTCTTTTTATTTTGCATTGTATATTGCCTCCTAATACATTCAATAGCAACATTATATTTTGTTTTTGTTACATAGTCAACCTATCTTTTGTTAAAAATTTACTTTACATATTGATATTTTTATGTTATGATATAGTGTAATTTAATGGAAAGGATTGATAGCTGTGGCAGAAGCCCAGAAGTTTTTAGAATACAAAGGCCGCCCGTTAGTTCGAAGCGGCAAAACCCTTTATTATGGAAATCTTTACGACGATTATGTTGTGATGATGCAAATAGTTGACACTGTCCCTCACGGTGATGAAGATTTTGCAGGAAAAATAATCGTGCAGCTTTTAAACACCGACCCCAATGCTGCTCCTACCGAGCTTGTTATTAAAAAGACCGATACACGAGGTCTTTACAATGCTATTGATATTGCAGCAGTCTGGCTGGATACTGCACTTGAGGAAAACTAAGAATTAATGCGCACGGCGAAATATTTATTATTTCGCCGTGTTGTTATCTATTAACAAAAAGGTTTATTGCTATGAAAGATAATAAAAACTTTAAACAAAACTATACCAATGCCCCCTTTACAGTTTTGGAATGTCCTGAAATAATTAGTGCAGGCAGGCCGTTTTCATTAAAACTCAAAATAAATGAGCCCACCTGTATTAAGGTAAAATCAGATATAGTAAGGCTCCTTAGCGGTGAAAGCGCAAATTTTAATGACACAGGTTTTTATAAACTAGATTTAATATGTGATAGGATTGTAAACGATTTAACCTTTACACTTTATACTACTGTCTACAGCGTTGATTGCAGCGTTTCACGCTCTATTGAGAAGCCTACAGATGACCATATTGTTATTCATAAACACGCTTTGGAAACGTGCGATTCTTGCAATAGCTTAGATGATTTTTACAAAGGAAAAATACATTCTTATATTAAATACATGCACAATTTTTCCGAAATAGGCTCTGAAAATGTAGCTTTGAGTCTTGATTTTTATCGTTATGTACTTTCGCACACAAGAACAGGTAAGTTTTACTCCTCTTTTGCTCTGATTTCCGACAATGCCCATATACAAGACAGCGCTGAATGGGATATATTAAATATTTTTTATCCATCGAAAGAACAAGTTTATTATTTATCCTCTACTCCCAAGGGCAGCCCTATGCTCACCACATTCAAAACTTGTGCTTTTGAGCATTACAAGGCTATTTCCTTTACAGGCTACAACAAAGCAGAAGAGAGTGTCCTTGACAATTTGCTTGCCTTTATTCAGACGGGCGGAACGCTTATAGCAGGCTGGCCGCATCTTTCTGTCACCACAAACAGAAAGGATATCGAAAACGGAAACCTTTCTATTATAAAGCACAAGCTTATAGATTATCTCTGCTCTGACGAGAGCAAATTTATAAGTGACACATACTGCGGAAAAACCATTGATATCTGCCCTAATATTAAGTGTGATGATGTTATTGCAACCACTGATTCGGGTTATCCCCTCGCCTTTATAAAGCGCATTGGCTTGGGACAGGTTTTCTTTATTAATGCAATGCAGTATCCTGCACATGAAGGCGTTAAGCCGCTTTATGAAGCCATTCTCTCAGAGGTTTCGGACAACCTAAATGCCGAGGAAAAGATTTTTCTCTCATGCGGAAATGATCTCGGGTTTACTGTTTATGACCAGAAAGACGGAGCGCGTCATCTTTATGTTCTTGCAGTTGATTGGTACCGCAATCCTGAGATAATGAGAAAAGCTGTTTTAAAATTAGGCCGTCAGAAGTATAATATTGATGTGCCTTTTGGCAGTATGCTAAAAATAGTGGCCAAAGATTCTCTTGCAGTATGGTCAGAGGATGAAAATGTTGAGATACTTCTCATTACTGCAAATGTTGTAACGCTGCAGGGCTATGGCAAAACTAAAATTAAGTTTACAAAAGACGGAAAAATTTGTGAGCGCGAAATCGACTTTACTCACAAGCCAATTCAGGCTATTCAGATTTAAACGGAGGTTTTTCCTTTGAACAACCAGCAATTACTTGAAATTGCATCCCGTCTTGGATACAGTATGCAAAAGTGCGGAGCGGAAATTTACCGAATTGAGGACTCGCTCACAAGAGTTTTAACGGCTCTCGGCGCTATTGATGTTAATGTTTTCGTTATTAATTCCGCCGTTATGCTCTCAATTAAAACAGGTGAAGAAACGGTGCTTTCTGAAATCCGCCGTTCCCCTGCCCGCGGCACAGACCTATATAAGCTTAACCGACTAAACTCACTTTGTCGCAGGATTTGCAGCGAGCACCTGAGCTACCAAAATATTATAGATGAACTCGAAAGCATCGAGATCAAAAAAACCTTTTCCTTCCCGATTAAGCTACTTGGGTTTATTATGGTCTCGGTAGGCTTCTGCCTTATATTCGGCGGCGGAGCCTTAGAGGGACTCGCTGCACTCGCGGTAAGCCTTGTTGTTTTCCCCTTAGTTTATGTAATGGAGCGATTAAAGACAGGCATTTTCTTTAAAAACATCATCTCAAGCGCCGCAATAGCGCTGCTTGCTATATTGTTTTCCGCTTTTGTCCTATCGGTAAATATTGACAAGGTAATTATCGGCACATTTATGAATTTAGTTCCCGGTGTTGCGCTTGTTACTTCTATGCGTGATATTATTGCAGGTGACCTTATTGCAGGAAAAAACACCCTTACCGAGGCTATCATTATTGCTATCGGAATGGCTCTTGGAGCAGGTATTGTTCTGGCTTTGCTCCAATTTATGATATGAGGAGGGGTGAAATATGTTAAATCTAATTCTTTCTCTGATTTACGCCTATATCGCTTGTGTCGGTTTCGGAATAATCTTTCATCTGCGCGGCAAGATGCTCTTTATCACACCTATCGGCGGTGTGCTGCTATGGGCAGTCTATCTTTTGCTTGAAGGCTCTGTTGAAAGCGTTATTGCCAGAAGCCTCATTGCAACAATGGTTGCCGCCGTTTTTAGTGAAAGTGTTGCCCGCATTATGAAAATTCCCGTTACTCTTTTTATGATTATTGCAATTCTGCCGCTCGTTCCCGGCAGCGGCATTTACTACACAATGCTTGCCTGCATAGCAAGCGACTGGGCACAATTCGCCGCCAAGGGACTTGAAACCATTGGAATTGCAGGGGCAATAGCAGTCGGTATGCTGCTTGTTTCCTCGATCTTCAGAATTGCAACCGATATACACAAGTACCTAAAAAACAAAAAACTCATACAGTAATAAAGGTTGCACCGAAAATCGGTGCAACCTTTATTTTTCACCTTTTAGCAATTAGTTTTCTTGTCAAAGGCGGGGTTATAGGCATAGAAGTTTTTGGCATCGAGGCGGTCTTGGACTGTTCGCAGCGCTTCACCAATCTTACCAAATCAAAAAGATGCCCAAAA
>JAXJQH010000089.1:0-28381 GCA_036311245.1 Oscillospiraceae bacterium
GCTACCGGTTACGGTGCTGTTTACTATGCACAGCAGGTTCTCGCTCACTTCGGCGAGGATATAAAGGGCAAGACCATTGCTATCTCCGGCTTCGGTAACGTTGCCTGGGGTGTTGCTAAAAAGGCTATGCAGCTCGGTGCAAAGGTTGTTGCAATGTCGGGTCCTGATGGTTATGTTTATGACCCCGATGGCATTTGTACCGAGGAAAAGGTAGCTTATATGCTCGAGATGCGCGCAAGCGGACGCAATAAGTGTCAGGATTATGCTGACAAGTTCGGCGTTAAGTTCTTCCCCGGCGAGAAGCCTTGGGGACTTAAGGTTGACCTTGCTATGCCCTGTGCTACCCAGAATGAAATTGGCATGAAAGAGGCTGAGCAGCTTGTTAACAACGGTGTAAAATACTACATCGAGGTTGCAAATATGCCCACCACCAACGAGGCTCTCGCATTTTTGCACGATAAATGCGTTGTTGCTCCTTCCAAGGCTGTTAACGCAGGCGGCGTTGCAGTTTCTGCTCTCGAAATGAGCCAGAACTCCATGAGATATTCCTGGAGCGCAGAAGAGGTGGACGAAAAGCTCAAGGGCATTATGAAGCACATCTATGATGTTTCTGTTTCTGCTGCAGAGGAGTATGGCTTTGGCTATGACCTCGTTGCAGGCGCAAACATTGCAGGCTTCCTCAAGGTTGCCGAGGCAATGCTTCAGCAGGGCACATTCTAAGTTAAAAGACAAACAAAAACAGAGGACATATTGTGTCCTCTGTTTTTTTGTGTTGCCTTGTCGGCTTGTGTTTGCTATAATAAGAAAAGAATGGGGTGTAATGGGCAGGCTCTCAAAAAGCTCAAGGTTAAGTATTACTCAGTTAAGGCAAAGAGAGCGGATATAGGGGTTTAAAAAATATAAAAATAGTAATTTTGAAAGAATGGGTGAATTTATGGAAAAAGCAAAGACAAGAAATTTTTTGTTTGATAACATTAAATTTATTTTGATTACTCTTGTTGTTGTAGGCCATTTTATCGATTTCTACATCGCTCAAAGCGATATCTTTAAATCAATGTTTTTATTTATATATTCTTTTCATATGCCGTTGTTTATTTTTATTTCAGGGCTATTTCACAAAAATAAAGACATTGGTAAAAAGGTCATATTCTTAGTTTCGTGCGGATTTTGTTCTAAGATTTTTCTTACCCTGTGCAGCAAGTTTTTGCGAAACGGCAACCTTAAATTCGTGCTGTTATCAGATGGCGGACTTCCTTGGTATATGTTTGTGCTGGCAATGTTTGTGCTGGCGGGATATTTGCTGCGAAACCAAAATAAGGTTTTCCTGTTCTTTGCATCAATAGTTCTTGCAATGTTTGTTGGCCTTGACAAGACGGTGGGAGATTATTTGTATCTTTCAAGATTTGTTGTGCTGTTTCCGTATTATATTTTGGGCAATATGTTAAATTCCGAAAAAATAGTTGAGTTTAAACAAAAATATAAATGGCTGATTATACCTTCTATATTAGTTTTGGTGGGATGGGCATGTATTTGTTGCCTCAAAATAGATGATATTTACAATCTTAGATATTTATTTACTGCAAAAAATCCTTTCTTGAACGATTTGCCTCCTACAGGTCCGATTGTAAGGCTGATTTGCTATCTAATCACTTTTGCAGTAAGTGTGGCAATAATTTTTACAGTGCCGTCAAAAAAGATGCCGTTTATCTCAAATGCCGGAAAAAATACCCTAAATGTTTATTTTTATCATTTTGATTTTGTAGCTATGTTATTTACTGTGGATGCTATCAAAAATCTTGTTAATTTCGGCCCCTTAGGCAAAATTGTCATTGTGCTTATCGCAATAGCGGTATCGGTTATTTTATCCCTTAACATATTCTCTTTCCCGTTAAAGCAGATAAGAAAGTTTGTTTATAAGGGAAACCAACAGACTTAAAAAGTATTAAAAATCAGGAGTCGGTCTTATTGACCGACTCCTGATTTTTGTCTTTGTGTTACAAAAGCGCCTCTTTTGCCTTGTTAAAGTCATCGAAATAATAGCGGCAAACGGATTTCATCTCGTCTTTTTTGCCGCGGCTGAAATCGTCATAAATTCCTGCAACGCAGTAGCCTGCCGCCGCCGCAGTTTTTGCGGCATAAAAGGAGTCCTCAAAAATGATAGCGTCCTCTTTTTTTGCGCCGAGCTTTGAGAGGGTCAGGTCAAAAACTGCGGGAGAGCTGCTTTTTCCAACTCCTGCATCGGTGCAGGTGACAATATGCTCAAAATATGGCGCAAGTCCGAGCTTATTTAGCGCTATTGAAACGGGTTTTCGGTCGGTTGCTGTTGCAATTGCCATTAAAATGCCCCGCTCAGACAGCTCTTTTACAAACTCGGCTATTCCCACCTTTGGCTCAAAGCCTTTTGTGTAGTGCTCCATAACATAAGAGTCCACCGCCTGGTGCATCTGCTGCTCGGTGTAGTGCGGGAAATATTCCTGCCTTAAATATATTTCCGCCTCGGCAACGCTCATTGAGTTTACTGTTTTGCTCACTCCCTCACGGGGCTTGCCGCCAAGGTATGTTACAAAACGAAAGGCAAAGTCTGCCCACATAGACGTTGAGTCGGCAATGGTGCCGTCAAAATCAAAAATTGCCGCCTTAAATTCCATAATAAAGCTCCTTTTTGTGGTAAAAACAAAGGCACCCTTGCGCTCTGACAAGGATGTCGCCATTATTATAAAGCCCGCCCTACGTGTTTGTCAAGAATTTAAGGGCGTTTTTAAGACTCTACCCACGGTAGAGTTAGCTTTTTGGGGACTTGATTTTTACAGAGATTTCCTATATAATAAGGAAGAAATGTAAAAGCAGTATTATATATAATAAGGAAGAAACATAAATTGGGAGGAGGAATAGCATGCCTAAAAGTGAGCAGGAAATAAAAAATCTCGTCGCCCAGAATATTGCGGCGCTTAGAAAAAAGAGCGGTCTTACTCAGGGGGAGCTTGCAGAAAAGCTTAACTATTCCGATAAATCGGTTTCAAAATGGGAGCGGGCGGAAGGCCTTCCCGACCTTTTGGTTTTAAATAATATGGCAGAGATACTCGGCGTTTCTGCCTCAGATTTCCTCTGCGAGGATGCCGACAAGATAAAAACCGTGCGGCAGGAGGTAGCTCCGCTTTCAAAGCGCTCTAAGATGATTATAACCGCCATTGCGGTAGGTCTTGTCTGGCTGTTTGCAAGCGTTGTATTTTTTGTGCTCGGCCTTGTCGAACTAAGCCCCTTTTATCTCGGTCTTGTATATTACTGCGCCATTCCCGTTTCGGCTGTTGTGCTTACAGTTTTTACAATGCTGTGGTTTTCAAAGCTCGCGAGCGGACTTTCGGTGGCGCTGCTTATATGGTCGGTGGCATTCGGCACATTCTGGTACATTCCTTTAATAGGAATGAAATATGTCTTTGCTGTTGCGGTGGCTTTGCAGGTGCTTGAGGTGCTGTGGTATCTCTTTTTGTGGTACCGCTCCCGTGAAAACAAAAAAAGCCGTGACTAAATGTTGGGCGTGTGGGTACGCTCTGAGGGGTGGCGCTCCAAGATGTTGCGGATATGGCTTAAACCCTTAACAATCAAGTAAAAAAACTTTTAAAAAAGTGTTGACAACCTTTCCTAGTTTGTGGTATCATAATTGTACCTCTGACGAGGTTTTATTTTTTGTGCGAAAATTTGCCCGTTATGAGGGAGGCAAAATTTATCCGAAATTGTAGGAGGTGCCGATATGCGAGTTAGTGTTACTTTAGCTTGCACAGAGTGCAAACAGCGCAATTACAACACCGTAAAAAACAAGAAGAATGACCCTGACAGACTCGAAATGAACAAGTATTGCAGATTCTGCAGGAAGCACACTCTTCACAGAGAGACCAAGTAAGAAAGGCGGGCGTTTGAAATGGCAGAAGATGCTATCAAGGCTACCCTGAACGAAGCTCCTGAGAAAAAGTCCAAGAAAGAAAAAAAGCCTAAGAAAGAAAATTCTTTTGCAAAGTATTTCCGCGACCTTAAGGGCGAGTTCAAAAAAATCGTCTGGCCCTCGAAAAAGCAGGTCATCAACAATACCATCGTTGTTATCGCAGCAATTATTGTTGTCGGCGTGTTTATCTGGGGTATAGACTTAGGTCTCGCAGCGCTTGTCCAGTGGTTCCTCGGAAACGCTTAAAGCGGTCTTGCATTTAGCGTAGAAAGGAATGATTTGAGATGGCTGAAGAGGCAAAATGGTATGTCGTCCACACCTATTCGGGATATGAGAATAAGGTTATGACTACACTCGAACAAACCATCGAGTCCCGTCATCTTCAGGATCGTATCTGTGAGGTGCGCGTTCCCACCGAAACTGTTGTTGAGGTTGGAAAGGATGACAAGCAGAAAGAGGTAGAACGGAAGCTGTTTCCGGGCTATGTCTTTGTAAAAATGATTATGACCGATGAATCGTGGTACATTGTCCGCAACACTCGCGGCGTTACGGGATTTGTCGGCTCCGCAACCAAGCCCATCCCGCTCACCGAGCAGGAGGTTGCAAATTTGGGTGTGGAGAAAAAACAGGTCGAAGTCAACTATTCTGTCGGAGACACCGTTCAGATTGTTGGCGGAGCGCTTGAAGGCTTCACCGGAACTGTTGAGACTATCGATGTTGAAAACAACGTTGTTAAGGTCATCGTTTCGATGTTCGGCAGGAGCACACCTGCTGAAGTTGAGTTAGGTCAGGCGGTACTTGTTAAATAACACAGAGCTTTCTGTGTTTGGCTCTTTCTAATGGAAGGGCATTGTGGGAGAGGCAGAAATTTTCCTTTAACTGCTTCGATTTACCACTTTTTGGAGGTGCAAAAAAATGGCTCAGAAGGTAGTGGGGCTTATAAAGCTCCAGATTCCCGCCGGTAAAGCTACTCCGGCGCCGCCGGTTGGACCGGCCCTCGGTCAGCACGGCGTAAACATTATGGCTTTTACGAAAGATTTCAACGAGCGTACCAAGAATGACGCAGGTCTTATCATTCCTGTTGTTATCACTGTGTATGCAGACCGTTCTTTCAGCTTTGTTACCAAGACTCCGCCGGCTGCTGTTCTTATTAAGAAAGCTTGCGGTATTGAAAGTGGCTCAGGTAAACCCAACACCACTAAGGTAGCTAAAATCACCAAGGAGCAGGTCAGAAAAATCGCTGAACAGAAAATGCCCGATCTCAATGCGGCTAATGTCGAGTCTGCCATGAGCATGGTAGCCGGTACTGCCCGCAGCATGGGAATCGAGGTTGTAGACTGATGCTCCCGGGTGGGAGGAAAATTCCGTTAATTACCACTCAATTAGGGAGGAACGAAAGATGAAACACGGTAAAAATTATCAAGATAGTCAGAAAATTTTAGACCGTTCTAAGCAGTATGACACTGCTGAGGCTTTTGCTCTTTGCGTACAGACCGCTAAGGCAAAGTTCGATGAAACGGTTGAACTTCACATTCGCCTCGGTGTTGACTCCCGTCACGCCGATCAGCAGGTTCGCGGCGCTATCGTGCTGCCCAACGGAACCGGTAAAAAGGTTCGCGTTTGCGTTTTCGCTAAAGGTGACAATGCAAAGGCTGCAGAGGAAGCAGGCGCTGAGATCGTAGGTGCTGAGGAGCTGGTTCAGAAGATCCAGTCCGAAAACTTTATGGATTTCGATGTTGTTATCGCAACACCCGATATGATGGGTCTTGTTGGTAGACTCGGTAAGGTTTTAGGTCCCCGCGGACTTATGCCTAACCCCAAGGCAGGAACTGTTACTATGGACGTTGCTAAGGCTGTTGCCGAGGCAAAAGCAGGTAAGATTGAGTACCGCCTTGACAAAACCAACATCATTCACTGCCCCATCGGCAAGGCTTCTTTCGGAGCTGAAAAGCTCACCGAGAACTTTGATGCACTCATCGGTGCAGTTGTCAAAGCAAAGCCTGCGGCTGCAAAGGGTCAGTACATCAAGTCCTGTGTTATCTCCACCACTATGGGACCTGGTATCCGCATCAGCACTGCAAAGTACGGTGCGTAAATCCTAGGCTCATTTTGGGGCTTGACAAACCTGAAAAATCAGGTATAATAATATTGTTGTCAATTCCAAAGACAGCAGGTGCATTATATTGTGCTTAAAGGGCAAAGCCCGCCAGCCGAGGAGGAGATACATCACGGTCTTTTAGACTTGCGTATGTAAAAGCTCTTTCCGCGGCGCGGGAAGAGCTTTTTTGAATTGTATTTTTCGGAGGTGAATTAAATGCCCAGTGAAAAAGTGCTTTTAGCAAAACAGCAGCTGGTAGCAGAGCTTACTGAAAAGATTAAGTCCGCTCCCGCAGGTGTTCTTGTTAACTACATTGGTATCAATGTTGCTGACGATACAAGACTTCGCCGTGAGCTGAGAGAAGCAGGTGTTGAGTATACTGTTGTAAAAAACACAATGCTCCGCTTCGCTTTCAACGCTCTTGAGATGTCTGAGCTCGACGAGCAGCTGAGTGGTACTACTGCTCTCGCAATCAGCCACGAGGATCCTATGGCTGCTGCAAGAATCCTTTGCAAATATGCCAAGGAAATCGAGGGTGATGTTTTCTCGGTTAAAGCAGGCTTTATGGATGGTAAAGCCATCGATGCCGCAACCGTTAAAGAGATTGCTGACATCCCCCCCAAGGAGGTTCTCATTGCAAAAATGCTCGGAAGCCTCAACTCTCCCATTGCAGGTCTTGCAATGGTTCTGGACCAGATTGCACAGAAGCAGTCTGCGTAACCCTAATCAGTATTCCCTTAAATTATGCGCCGCATAAAGCAGGCGCAAAATACTAAAACCCGCAAAGTCGGGAAAAAACAAAAAACAAAATGGAGGAAAATTATCATGGCATCAGAGAAAATTCTGGCAATGATCGAAGAGGTCAAAGCCCTTACCGTTCTTGAGCTCAATGAGCTCGTAAAAGCACTCGAAGAGGAGTTCGGCGTTTCCGCAGCAGCTGCTGTTGTTGCTGCTCCTGCTGCAGGCGGCGAAGCTGCTGCAGCTGAGAAGGATTCCTTTGACGTTGTTCTCGCTGAAATCGGCGACAACAAAATGGCAGTTATCAAGGCTGTTAAAGAGATCACCGGTCTTGGACTTAAAGAGTCCAAAGAGCTCGTTGAGTCCGCTCCTAAAGCTCTCAAAGAGGGCGCTGCTAAGGCAGAGGCTGAGGAAATCAAAACCAAGCTCGAAGAGGCTGGCGCAAAGGTTGAACTCAAATAAGTTTGGCTTAAACACAAAAAGAGCACAGAGATTTCTCTGTGCTCTTTTTTTGAGCCTCCCTCTGACGAGGTAGGTGGATTTTTGCAAAGCAAAAAGATGGAGGGAGAGAAAAAGCGATGTAATACTACCCCTCAGTCGCTATTGCTGCCAGCTCCCCTGACAAGGGGAGTCTCCAAAACAGCAAGCTGTTTACGGTCTTTTTTTATTTATTCCTCGATGGTGAGGCTGTAAATGTTGTTTCTGCCCTCACAAGCAGTAAAGCCGATGTGAAATTCTTCAGAAATCATAGGGTCTCCGCAGATAAATTCGTTTCCGTTAACGTTTATGTGCAGGAATTTGCCCTTTACCTCGCAGGTAAGCTCTATCATTTCGCCGCCTTCAAGAGAAAATTGGGCGTTTCCTGTTTTGAGAACCTTTATGGGTCGGGAGGCGTTCTCGGGGAACGGAATAATGTGCCAGACATTACATCCGCGCACGTATGCAACAACCTCAAAGTGTAAGCCGTACTCCTTAACGCCATCGGGTCTCTCGGAAAGATCATTACAAAGCACCAACAGGGGAGCGCCGAACTTCTCAAATGAGCATTTTAATGTAAACTTAACTCCGTCCTTGTACTTTTTGCGGCTGACAAGGCTTATGTAGTCATAATCGTGGACATTGCCTTTAACCGATGTGTCGCCCATATCGTAGTTTCCGATAAAATCATCATAAAGGCGGAACTTGGGGCATTCTTTCTGAGCTGCTGAAAGAGCGTACTCAAAATCTTCGCTGATTCCCTCTGCTCTGTTGAAATTGTAAACTGTTTTCATTTTGTGTGTCTCCTTTGGGGATTTATTTAAGTGTTAGTTTAACCATAACGGGATAGTGGTCGGAAATGGGGTGTCCGTCACTTGCCTTGTCGCGAATAATCTCATAAGACTCGGCATCAAATTTTCCCTTTTGCCCCAGCATCAGATATTACTTGTCATAACACTGATTTGTCTGTTCATAGAGATGGCACCTCCACGCGTTTGCTTTATTATACCATAGAAGGTATAATAAAGCAAGGAAAAATCCCATATATAGAGCGAAAAAAGTTTTGTTTTTTTTGCATGAAAATTTTTTTAAAAAATTTAAAAAAACACTTGATTTTTAATATGTTTTCATATATAATAATTTGGCGAGACTGCACAAGATATGCGTTGAAGCGGGAGGTTGCTGCCGGTATGGCAGGTAATTTCCGCCGAGTATGTCCGATTTTAAACCGGGCGACATCAATACCGACACAGGTTCTGTGAAATGCTGAAAGGCCGTATTATGCCTAATTATGTCATAATGCGCCCGTAAGCCTTGGTAAAAATGTTGTTCTGTCCGGAAAACTTGGGGTTGCAAGTTTTTCGGTTTTTCATTGCCCAAAAGCGAAACACACGGGGGCGTGGAAAAGCAAAACAGCGTATTTACAGACAAAACGAACCTAAACCCACGGAAAATTGATAACCGTTGCCCCGAAAACTAAAGGGAGGCGATTTAAGTGGCAGTTACTCAGAAAATCAGAATCAGACTCAAGGGCTATGATCATCAGCTCGTAGATCAGTCGGCAGAGAAGATCGTTGAGACAGCAAGAAAAGCTGGCGCAAAGGTTTCCGGACCGATTCCTCTTCCTACTGAGAAAGAGATCGTAACCATTCTCCGCGCTGTTCATAAATATAAAGACAGCCGTGAGCAGTTTGAGATGAGAACACACAAGAGACTTATCGATGTTGTCCGCCCGTCTAACGACGTGGTTGACGCACTGACCAAGCTCCAGCTACCTGCCGGTGTGGACATCGAAATTAAATACTAAGTTTCGATGAGCAGGTCATGTTGGCTCAAAAGAGTCAACCAATAACCAATTTTGGAGGTAGAAAAAATGCAGAAAGCGATTATCGGCAAAAAGGTCGGTATGACACAGCTCTTTGATGAAAAGGGCAAGGTAGTTCCTGTTACTGTTGTAGAAGCAGGCCCCTGTGTCGTCGTCATGAAAAAGACAATCGAAAACGACGGTTATGAAGCCGTGCAGTTCGGTTTTGGCGATGCCAAGGAAAAGAATGTCAACCGTCCCAGAAAAGGACACTTTGCAAAAGCAAATGTCGCAAACAAGAAAACACTCAGAGAATTCCGTTTTGAAAACTGTGAGGCTGTAAACGTAGGTGACATCATTAAGGCTGACACCTTTGTTATCGGCGATAAGGTTGACGTAGTCGGAACCAGCAAGGGTAAAGGCTATGCAGGCGTTATCAAGAGACACGGTTTTGCAAGACTTAAGGAAACTCACGGTACAGGCCCTGTTCACCGCCACGCCGGTTCTAACGGTGCTTGCTCCGATCCTTCAAGAGTTATGAAGGGCAAGAAGCTCCCCGGCCACATGGGCGCAAACAGAGTTACTGTCCAGAATCTTGAAGTTGTTAAAGTAGATGTTGAAAACAATCTCATCGCGCTGAAGGGTGCTATCCCCGGTCCCAAGAATGGAATCGTTTGCATCTCCGACAGCGTTAAGGCGTAAGGGAAGGAGGAAGCACAATGCCACAGGTTAAAGTTTTTGATATGGCAGGCAACGAGGTTTCCAAAATGAGACTGTCCAAAACTGTGTTCGGCATCGAGCCCAACACCGCAGTAATGCACGAAGCAGTTGTAAATTACCTCGCCAACCAGAGACAGGGCACACAGTCCACCCTCACCAGAACTGAGGTCGCAGGCGGCGGACGCAAGCCTTGGAGACAGAAGGGTACAGGCCACGCACGTCAGGGCTCTATCCGCGCTCCCCAGTGGAGACACGGCGGTATCGCTCTCGGCCCCAAGCCCCGCGATTACAGATACTCTCTCAACAAAAAGGTCAGAAAGCTCGCACTTCTTTCTGCTCTTTCCAGCAAGGTGCTTGATAAAGACCTTATAGTTGTTGACAAGATTTCCTTCGAGGAAATCAAAACCAAGAAGATGGTTGAAATGCTGAAGGCTCTCGGAGCAGATAAAAAGGCTCTCATCGTTATGCCCGCTGTTGATAACGCTGTTATTAAGAGCGCAGCTAACATCCCCGGAGTTACCACTGCTCTTTACAACACCATCAGCACCTATGACATCTTAAATCACGACAAGCTCATCCTTGCTAAGGATGCAGCTCTCAAAATCGAGGAGGTGTATGATAAATGAAAACAGCCCGCGACATCATTTTAAAGCCTATCATCACTGAAGCTTCGGTTTCGGGTCTGGCTTCCAAAAAATACACCTTTGCTGTTGCAACAGACGCTACCAAGATTGACGTTAAGAGAGCTTGCGAGGAAATCTTCCCCGGAGTTACCGTTAAAAAGGTCAGCATTATGAATTGCAAGGGCAAACTCAAGAGAATGGGCAGAAACGAAGGCTATCGTCCTGACTGGAAAAAGGCTATTGTTACTGTTACCGAGAATTCCAAGTCCATCGAGTTCTTCGATAACCTCGCCTAATTCCAAACAATCAAAAAACGGCAGTTTATGGGCCATTGCCTAAGCCCGCAAAGCCGAACAGGAGAGTGAAATAAAATGGCAATTAAGAGCTATAAGCCTACTACTCCCGCCAGACGTCAGATGACAGTCACCGATTTCAGCCAGCTTTCCAAGAAAGGTCCTGAAAAATCCCTGATTGCTAAAACTGACAAGGTAAACGGTAGAAACAGCTACGGCCGTATTACCGTTAGACATCGCGGCGGAGCAAACAAGAGAAAATTCAGAATTATCGATTTCAAGAGAGACAAGGCAGGAATTCCTGCAACCGTTCTTTCCCTTGAATACGATCCTAACCGCAGCGCACACATTGCGCTCCTCGAATATGAGGACAAAGAGAGAAGATACATTCTGGCTCCCGTAGGCCTTAAAGTCGGTGACACCGTTGTTTCCGGCCCTGAGGCAGACATTAAGCCCGGTAATGCTCTTCCCTTAAGCAACATCCCCGTTGGTACCTTCATTCACAATATTGAGCTTTATCCCGGTAAGGGCGCTCAGCTTGCAAGAAGCGCCGGTATTATGGCACAGCTGATGGCAAAAGAGGGTGTTTATGCACTCATCCGTCTGCCCTCAGGCGAGCTGAGAAATGTTCCTGTTGAAGGAATGGCAACTATCGGACAGGTCGGCAATATCGACCACGAGAATGTCAGCATCGGTAAAGCCGGCAGAAAACGCCATATGGGTTGGCGCCCGACCGTCAGAGGTTCTGTTATGAACCCATGTGACCACCCCCACGGTGGTGGTGAGGGTAAATCCCCCATCGGCAGACCCGGTCCTGTTACTCCTTGGGGCAAGCCTGCTCTCGGATACAAGACCAGAGCTAAGCACAAGAGCTCCGATAAGCTCATCGTAAAACGCCGCAACGGCAAGTAAGCTGAAAGGAGGCATTTAAATGGGAAGAAGTGTTAAGAAGGGCCCTTACGTACAAGAGGCACTTTATAAAAGAATTGTTGCTATGAACGAAGCAGGTGAGAAGCGCGTTCTCAAAACTTGGGACAGAGCTTCCACCATTTTCCCCGAATTTGTTGGACACACTATCGCTGTTCATGACGGACGCAAGCATGTCCCCGTATATGTCACGGAGGATATGGTCGGTCCCAAGCTTGGCGAGTTCGCTCCCACAAGAACCTTTAAGGGTCATTCGGGAACCAAAACTTCGAACAGTAATTAGGCCGGAAGGAGGATAATACAAAATGGAAGCAAAAGCTTACCTTAGATATGCTCGCATTTCGCCGAGAAAGGTGCAGATCGTTCTCGATCTTATCAGAAATCAGCCCGCTGACAAGGCAATGGCTATTCTGAAACACACACCCAAGGCTGCGTCGGAACTGCTTGTAAAGCTCCTGAAATCGGCCATCGCTAACGCGGAAAACAATCATAATATGGACAAAACAAAGCTTTACGTTTCGGAATGCTTTGTTTGCCCCGGACCGATTATGAAGCGCATCAGACCCCGTGCACAGGGCAGAGCATTCAGAGTACTCAAAAGATCATCACACATCACCCTCGTTCTGAAGGAGAAAGAATAGGAGGCAAACTATGGGCCAGAAAGTTAATCCCCACGGACTCAGAGTCGGTGTCATCAAGGATTGGGATTCCCGTTGGTATGCATCTGACGCAACCTTCGGAGACACCCTTGTTGAGGACTACAAACTGAGAAAATATCTCAAAAAGAGATGCTACGATGCGGGCGTTCCCCGTATCGAGATTGAGAGAGTTGATTCTCTCGTAAGAGTTAACATTTACTGCGCAAAGCCCGGTATCATCATCGGTAAGGGCGGCGCTGAGATCGAGAAGCTTCGTTTAGACTTAGCTAAGATGCTCGGCAAAAATGTTGACATTAAAGTAACCGAAGTTAAGAATATGGATCTTAATGCGCAGTTAGTTGCTGAGAGCATCGCTGCTCAGCTCGAAAAGCGTGCTTCTTTCCGCAGAGCTATGAAAATGGCAATCGGAAGAGCTATGAAGCTTGGCGCAAAGGGAATCAAGGTCAGTGTTTCGGGTAGACTCGGCGGCGCTGAAATCGCTCGTACCGAGCAGTATCACGAGGGAACTATTCCCCTCCAGACCATTCGTGCTGACATTGACTACGGTTTTGCTGAGGCTGCCACCACTTACGGCCGCATCGGCGTTAAAGTCTGGGTTTACACCGGAGAGGTTCTTGCTAACGCAAAGAACACTCGAAAGGAAGGAGGTAGCAAGTAATGCTTCTGCCTAAAAGAGTTAAATACAGAAGAGTTCACAGAGGTCGCATGAAGGGTGCTGCTACCCGCGGAAACAAAGTGACCTACGGAGATTTCGGTATTCAGGCGCTTGAGCCTGCTTGGATCACCTCCAATCAGATTGAGGCTGCCCGTATCGCCATGACCCGTTATATCAAAAGAGGCGGTCAGGTTTGGATTAAGATATTCCCTGACAAGCCCATTACCGAGAAGCCTGCTGAAACCCGAATGGGTTCCGGTAAAGGTAGCCCCGAGTATTGGGTAGCTGTCGTTAAGCCCGGCAGAGTTATGTTTGAAATCGGTGGAGTTGCTGAGGATGTTGCAAGAGAAGCACTTCGTCTTGCTATGCACAAGCTCCCCATCAAATGTAAATTCGTTAAAAAGGAACAGGAGGTTGAGGAGTAATGAAAACCGCAGAACTTCGCGATAAAAACGAGCTCGAGCTCAATCAGCTCTTAAAGGATCTCAAAGATGAGCTCTTCAATCTTCGTTTCCAGCACGCCATCAATCAGCTTGACAATCCCATGCGGATTCACTCTGTTAAGAAGGACATAGCAAGAGTTATGACCATCATCAGAGAAAAACAGCTGAGCGATGCACAGTAAGCGGAAGGAGGATATAAACCATGGCTGAAAGAACTTTAAGAAAAACAAGAGTAGGCAAGGTCGTTAGCGACAAGATGGACAAAACCGTTGTTGTTGCAATCGAGGACAATGTCCGCCACCCGCTTTATAAAAAGATTATCAAGCGCACCGTTAAATTCAAGGCTCACGACGAGCAGAATGCTTGCGGTGTAGGCGATAAGGTAGAAATCATGGAAACCCGCCCTCTCTCTAAGGATAAGAGATGGAGAGTTATCGAGATTATCGAAAAAGCAAAATAAATTTATTAAAAATCAGGCCATAAGGCAGCCTTTAAGGTGTAAGGGCGGTAAGGCGTTGCCGCTTCCAAGCTTTATTAGAGGGTCTTATCGGACATTAAGGAGGAAAGCATCATGATTCAGATGCAAACCCACCTCAAGGTAGCCGACAATACCGGCGCAAAGGAGCTTATGTGCATCCGTGTGCTCGGCGGTTCCCGTAGGAGGTACGCCAATATTGGAGATGTCATTGTGGCATCTGTCAAAAAAGCAGCTCCCGGCGGAGTTGTAAAGAAGGGCGACGTTGTCAGAGCGGTTATCGTTCGTTCTGCCAAGGGCGTTCGCAGAGATGACGGCACTTACATCAGATTTGATGAAAATGCTGCTGTTATCATCAGAGAAGATAAAAACCCCAGAGGTACACGTATTTTTGGACCAGTTGCAAGAGAGCTCAGAGATCACGATTATCTTAAGATTCTCTCTCTGGCTCCTGAAGTACTTTAATTCGGAGGTGTCGGCAAATGAATAAAATTCACGTTAAAACAGGCGATACCGTCTATATCACCTCGGGTGATGACAAGGGCAAGAAGGGCAAAGTCCTCGAAGTCAGCCCTAAAGAGAGCAAGGTTATCGTTGAAGGTCTTAACCTCGTAACCAAGCACGTAAAACCCCGCAGAATGGGTGAGCAGGGCGGCATTGTAAAGGCTGAGGCCCCCATGTATGCAAGCAAGGTTATGCTTGTTTGCCCCAAGTGCAACAAACCTACCAGAGTCGCTCACGCCAAGGATAAGGACGGCAAGACCGTTCGTCTTTGCAAGCACTGCGGCAAAACATTTTAAGTGAGGAGGAATTATCATGGCAAGATTACAGGAAGCATATCAGAATGATATCGCACCCCAGCTGATGAAAAAGTTCGGCTACAAGAGCGTCATGCAGATTCCCAAGCTTGAAAAGGTCGTTGTTAGCATCAGCAGCGGCGAGGCAAAGGATAATGCCAAAATTGTTGACGCAATCGTCGGAGATCTGACCAAAATCACCGGACAGAAGCCTGTTCTGTGCAGAGCCAGAAAATCCGTCGCAAACTTTAAGCTCAGAGAGGGCATGGTCCTCGGAGCAAAGGTAACCTTAAGAGGCGAGAGAATGTACGAGTTTATCGACAGACTCTTCTCCTTAGCTCTCCCCCGAGTAAGAGACTTCCGCGGAATTAACGCCAATTCTTTTGACGGTCGCGGTAACTACTCTATGGGTATCAAAGAGCAGCTCATTTTCCCTGAAATTGAGTATGACAAGATTGACAAGGTAAGAGGTATGGACATCTGCTTCATTACCACTGCCAAGACAGACGAAGAAGCACGTGAGCTGCTTTCGCTCATGGGCGCACCGTTTGCAAAGTAAGGAGGGATTTTAAGTGGCCAAAACATCAATGAAAGTTAAACAGCAGAGGACACCGAAATTCTCCGTAAGAGCATATAATCGGTGCAAAATCTGCGGTAGACCCCACGGTTATCTCCGTAAGTACGGAATCTGCAGAATCTGCTTCAGAGAACTCGCCTACAAGGGAGAAATCCCCGGAGTCAAAAAAGCCAGCTGGTAAGCACAAGCAAAGGAGGTTGACGCTATGCAAATCACTGATACAGTAGCTGATATGCTGACCCGTATTCGTAATGCGAATACTGCTAAGCATGACACAGTAGAGGTACCTGCGTCCAACATGAAAAAGTCGATAGCTCAGATATTGCTTGATGAAGGCTATATCAAAGACTTCGAGGTTATCGAGGACGGCAAGCAGGGTATCATTAAAATTACTTTAAAATATGGTCCTAACAAAACTCAGATCATCACCGGTCTTCGCAAGGTTTCCAAACCCGGCCTGAGAATTTATGCAGGCTGCGAGGATATGCCCAAGGTTATGAAAGGCCTTGGTATCGCCATTGTTTCTACAAGCAAGGGCGTTATGACCGACAAGAAAGCTCGCAAAGAGAATGTCGGCGGCGAAGTTCTGGCATTTGTATGGTAAGGGGGTAAACAGATATGTCAAGAATAGGAAGACTGCCTGTTGAAATTCCCGCCGGAGTTGACGTAAAACTCGAAGGAAACACTCTTACCGTAAAGGGTCCTAAGGGCACTCTTACACAGGAATTTCACAAGGATATGTTAATTGAGGTTGGTGCAGGTGCTATCACCGTTACCCGCCCCAGTGAAGCAAAAGAACACAAAGCTCTCCACGGTCTGACCCGCAGCCTCGTCTACAATATGGTAGAGGGAGTTACCAACGGTTTTTCCAAAACCTTAGAGGTTAACGGTGTTGGTTACAGAGTTGCAAAGCAGGGTAAAGATCTTGTTATGAACTTAGGTTATTCACACCAGGTTATCGTTAGCGAGATCGAGGGTATCTCCATCGAGGTTCCAAATCCCAACCAGATTGTCATCAGCGGCCCCGACAAGCAGAAGGTCGGACAGTTTGCTGCTGAGGTTCGTGAGAAGAGACTGCCTGAGCCTTATAAGGGCAAGGGTGTAAAGTATGCCGATGAGGTTATCCGTCGTAAAGAAGGAAAAGCCGGTAAAGGCGCCAAGAAATAAGTAAGGAGTGACAAGATATGATTACAAAGCCTGATAGCAATAAAGCAAGGCTTAAGAGACACGCTCGTGTCCGCTCTAAGATTAGCGGTACACCCGAGTGCCCCCGTCTTGATGTTTTTCGCTCCGCCAAGCACATTTATGTGCAGATCATTGACGACGTAAACGGAGTAACTCTTGCTTCCGCTTCTACCGTCGAAAAAGATTTTGGCGCATACGGCGGAAACAAAGAGGCTGCTAAGAAAATTGGCGAGACTATCGCTAAGCGTGCTCTTGAAAAGGGCATTGAAACCGTTGTTTTTGACAGAGGCGGATATATCTATCACGGTCGCGTGAAAGAGTTAGCCGAAGGTGCCCGTGAGGGCGGCCTCAAATTCTAAGAGGAGGTTTTACTTGTGAGCTTAATTGATGCATCGAATATGGAACTGCAGGAAAAAGTAGTTGCCATTAACCGCGTATCAAAAACTGTCAAGGGTGGTAGAATTTTTAAATTCGCTGCTCTGGTAGTCGTAGGCGACGGACAAGGAACCGTAGGCTTCGGCTTAGGCAAGGCAGGAGAAGTACCTGATGCTATCCGCAAGGGTATTGAGGACGCGAAGAAAAATTTAGTTAAAGTTTCCCTCAAGGGCACAACTATTCCCCATGAGGTAATCGGAGCATATGGAGCAGGCAGAGTTCTTATGAAGCCCGCTGCACCCGGTACCGGTGTTATCGCCGGTGGTCCTGTCCGTGCAGTTGTTGAAATTGCAGGTATCAGAGACATACGTACCAAATCGCTCCGCAGCAACAATCCGTGCAATGTGGTCAGAGCTACCATTCAGGGCTTAGCTTCTTTAAGAGATGCCCAGCAGGTCGCTGAAATTCGCGGAAAAAGCGTTAAAGAAGTCATGGTAGGTTAAGGAGGGCTAAGAAATGAATAAGGTTAAAATCACTCTTAAAAAGAGCCTGATCGGCTGCAAAGACGATCAGATTGCAACCGCATATGCCCTCGGTCTTAAAAAGATCGGCGACGAGACGGTCCAGCCCGACAATCAGCCTACACAGGGCAAGATCAGAAAAATTTCCCACCTCGTAGAGGTAGTAAAAGCGTAAAGCTTTAAGGAGGTGCGACCGAAATGAAACTGTTTGAATTATCACCGGCTGAGGGTTCCCGCCGCGACGCTTATCGTAAAGGTAGAGGCGCAGGCAGCGGAAACGGAAAAACCGCCGGTAAAGGACACAAGGGCCAGAAAGCCAGAAGCGGCGGCGGAGTTCGCCCCGGATTTGAAGGCGGCCAGATGCCTCTTGCAAGACGTGTTCCCAAGAGAGGCTTCAATAACATTTTCGCTACCAAGTATGTCGGTATCAATGTTGACGCACTCAATCGTTTTGAGGACGGCAGCGTTGTAGACGAGGCTGCAATCGTAAATGCAGGCCTTGTTAAAAAGACACTTGACGGTATCAAGATTCTCGGCAGAGGAGAGCTTACTAAAAACCTTACTGTTAAGGTAACTGCTTTCTCCGCTACTGCTAAAGAGAAGATTGAAAAGGCCGGAGGAAAGGCCGAGGAGGTGTAAAGTATGCTTCAGATACTTAGAAACGCATGGAAAATCATCGATCTGAGAAAGAAACTACTTTACACATTGCTTATCGTTTTTATCTTCAGAATTGGTTCGAAAATTCCCGTTCCTTTTCTGGATATGAGCCAGCTTTCGGCATTTGCCGAGTCGCTTAACACAGATGGAAACCTGTTTGGATATATGAATATGCTGACAGGTAACTCCTTCTCTCAAGCGACACTTTTTGCGCTGTCCATTCAGCCCTATATTAATGCCTCCATTATTGTTCAGCTGCTTGCTATTGCAATTCCTGCTCTGCAGCGCTGGTCTAGGGAGGAGGGCGAGGAGGGCCGCCGCAAAATAGGCAGGTTCACCCGTGGAGTAACCCTTTTCTTAGCCGTTATGATGGCTATCGGTTACTACTTTACACTCAAGAACTACAATATTGTCGCTATCACCAGCGGCTTCTATGGCTGGTTTGCAGCTATCGCAATTATTCTTGCGTTTGTTGCGGGCGCTTCGGTCATTGTATGGCTCGGAGAACTTATTAACAAAAAGGGAATCGGTAATGGTATTTCCATTATCCTCTTTGCAGGTATCGTTTCTCAGCTGCCCACCTCGGTAGGAGACCTCTTTAAGAACTTTATGAGCGAGGGAATTACCAATAAAATTCTTGTTCCGGTCATTGCAGTTCTTGCGATTGTAGTTGTTGGATTTATCGTTTTGATGTCTGATGCAGAAAGAAGAATCCCTGTTCAGTATGCAAAACGCGTTGTCGGAAGAAAGCAGTATGGCGGACAGAGCTCCTATATTCCCATCAAGGTAAATATGAGCGGCGTTATGCCTATCATCTTTGCCAGCTCTATCGTCAGCCTGCCCGGCATTCTCGTTTCCTTCTTTAATGTAACAGAAGGTTTCTGGGCATCTTTTGTGACAATATTTAATTACAATTCTGCGCTTTACGCAGTTGTATATTTCATCTTTATCATTCTGTTCAACTATTTCTATGTGTCGGTTCAGTATAATCCCATCGAGATGGCCAATAATCTCAAGAAGAACAATGGTGCCATCCCCGGCTACCGTGCAGGTCAGCCCACTTCGGATTATATTATGAAGGTTCTGAGCAAAATCATTCTGATTGGCGCTCTCTTCTTGGGACTGGTTGCGGTAATGCCTATTGCCTTGCAGGCGGCTACCAAAATGAACATCGCACTCGGCGGAACAACCGTTCTTATTGTTGTCGGTGTTGCACTTGAAACAGTAAGAACTCTTGAATCTCAGATGATGATGCGTCACTATAAAGGATTTCTCGAGTAAGGTGAAGTAAGATGAAGTTAATTCTTCTCGGAGCTCCTGGCGCAGGAAAGGGAACGCAGGCAGAGGTTATCTGCTCGCATCTCTCTATCCCCGCTATCAGCACAGGTAATATAATCCGCGAGGCGCTCAGAAATGAGACCGAGCTTGGATTAAAAGCAAAAAAATATCTTGACGAGGGCACCCTTGTGCCTGATGATGTTGTTATCAGCATTATTAAAGAGCGGCTTTTGGAGGATGACTGCAAGAATGGTTTCATTCTTGATGGATTTCCCCGCACAGTTGCTCAGGCAGAGGCTCTCGATCAAATGAATATCAGTATCGACAAGGTACTTGATATTGAGGTTGCCGACCAGAAAATTTGCGAGCGCCTTGCGGGACGCCGTATATGTAAAAACTGCGCGGCAAGCTATCACACCAGCTATAAGCCGTCGGCTGACGGTGTAACCTGCGATAAATGCGGCTCAGAGCTCATTTGTCGCAAGGATGATCATCCCGAAACGGTTTTGGAAAGACTTAAAGTTTACCATGAGCAAACCGAGCCGCTTATTAGTTTTTATAAAAGCAGAGGCAAGCTCGTCGTTATTGAAGGTCAGGAAGAGGTAGAGGAAACCTCTAAACTCACACTGGCAGCATTAGAGGAGTGAGCGCTGTGATAGAGCTTAAAACAGCGAGCCAGATTGAAAAAATGAAAATTGCGGGACGGCTTACCCGACAGGCGCTTGAGCTTGCGGGCAGTCTGATAAAACCCGGTATTACTACCGGAGAGATAGACCGCGCCGTCCACGATTTCATTGTAAAGAACGGAGGAACTCCTTCATTCTTAGGATATGCTGGCTATCCTGCATCGGTTTGTCTTTCGGTCAATGAAGAGGTCATTCACGGAATTCCCGGCAAAAGAGTTCTTTGCGAGGGCGATATTGTAAGCGTTGATGTCGGCGCCGTTGTCGACGGTTGGCACGGCGACAACGCCGCAACCTTTCCGGTTGGAAAGATTGCTCCCGAAACTCAGAAGCTGTTAGAGGTCACAAAACAGTGCCTTGACACTGCGGTGGCAATGGCTGCTCCCGGTGTTCGTCTCGGCGACATCGGCCACGCCATACAGAGCCTTGCAGAGTCACACGGCTTTGGTGTTGTGCGCGAGTTTATCGGGCACGGCATTGGAAGCGAGCTTCATCAGGGCCCCGATGTTCCTAACTATGGAAAACCGGGCAGAGGAATTCGCTTAGAGAAGGGAATGACCATTGCCATTGAACCGATGATCAATTTAAAAGGGCATGAAGTACGCATGCTTAGCGACGGCTGGACGGTTGTGACCAGAAGCGGAAGCGTTTCTGCTCATTTTGAGAACACAATAGCAGTCACCGAAAACGGGGCTGAGGTTCTCACAAAGATTTAGTCTTTGCTTAGAGAAAAGTTGTCTGCTCAAAGGCGGGCAGAAAACGAAAAGCTTTTTCGGCAAGTGAAACAGAATATGCAGGTTTTTTCCCTCTCTCAGTGGGAAGCGGCTGACTTGCGTTTCCGCATCACCTGACTTAAAAAGATATATACAGGGCAAAAAAGCCCGCAAGCCTTTGCGAGGAGGTTATCAATTTGTCAAAGGAAGATGTAATCGAAATTGAAGGAACTGTTCTTGAAGCGCTGCCCAATGCAATGTTTCAGGTCGAGCTCCCCAACGGCCATAAAATCCTTGCCCACATTTCGGGAAAGTTGCGTATGAATTACATCCGTATTCTTCCCGGTGACAAGGTGACCGTTGAAATGTCGCCCTATGATCTTTCAAAAGGACGTATTACATGGCGCTCAAAATAGAGCACCTGTCGTCCATCACAAAGGCAAGAAGAAATTAAAGCACAAATCGGTCTAATAAAGACCGCAAGGAGGTATACATTATGAAAGTTAGACCTTCGGTAAAGCCCATCTGTGAAAAATGCAAGGTTATCAAGAGAAAAGGCCGTATTATGGTCATCTGCGAGAACCCCAAGCACAAACAGAGACAAGGCTAAGAAGAAAACTTATGTTGGAGGTGCAATAGAATATGGCACGTATCGCCGGAGTTGACTTGCCTAACGATAAGCGAGTCGAAATTGGTCTTACCTATATTTACGGTATCGGCCGTAAATCCGCTAACGACATTTTAGCAGAGGCCGGAATCAATCCGGACACCAGAGTTAAAGATCTCACTGAGGACGAAGTTTCCAAGCTTCGTGAATGCATCGATAAGGGTTACAATGTAGAAGGTGACCTTCGTAGAGAGGTTGCTCTTAACATTAAGCGCCTTATTGAAATCGGATGCTATCGTGGCGTTCGCCACAGAAAGGGTCTTCCCGTTCGCGGACAGAAGACTAAAACAAATGCAAGAACCCGCAAAGGTCCCAAGAGAACCATTGCGAATAAGAAGAAGTAATAAGGGGAGGGAAATAAGCTATGGCTAAGGCTGCAACTAAAAAGACTGCAGTTCGCAAACGCCGCGAGCGCAAAAATATTGAGCACGGCGCTGCACACATCCAGTCTACTTTCAACAACACAATCGTTACACTGACTGACAGCCAGGGCAACGCCCTTTCTTGGGCCAGCGCAGGTGAGCTCGGCTTCAGAGGCTCCAAAAAGAGCACTCCGTTCGCCGCTCAGTCCGCTGCTGAGACCGCTGCAAAGGCTGCAATGGAGCACGGACTTAAGACCGTTGAGGTTTACGTTAAGGGACCCGGTTCGGGAAGAGAGGCTGCTATCAGAGCTCTTCAGGCTACCGGCCTCGAAGTTACTATGATTAAAGATGTTACTCCGATTCCCCACAACGGATGCCGTCCTCCCAAGAGAAGACGCGTATAATTTAATAGGAGGTACTTTAAAATGGCAAGATATACCGGTGCGGTTTGCAGATTATGCCGCCGCGAAGGTCAGAAGCTTTTCTTAAAGGGTGACAGATGTTACTCAGGAAAATGCTCCGTTGACCTTAGAAAATCTGTTCCCGGTCAGCACGGACAGGGCCGTAAAAAGGTCTCCGACTACGGGGTACAGCTCAGAGCAAAACAGAAGGCAAAAAGATTCTATGGCGTTTTAGAGAGCCAGTTTGCTAAATATTTTGAAATGGCAGAGAGAAAGCCCGGCATGGCCGGTGAGAACCTTCTTAAAATTCTCGAGTCCAGACTTGATAATGTTATCTATCGTCTCGGATTTGCTTCCTCCCGCGCTCAGGCCAGACAGCTCGTTCTGCACGGCCACTACACTGTTAACGGCAAGAAGGTTAACATTCCTTCCTACCTCGTAAAAGAGGGCGACACTGTTGCAGTAAGCGAGAAGGCTAAGTCGGCTGACTTTATGAAAGCTCTTGTTGAGAACAACGGCTCTAAGCCCGTTCCCCAGTGGCTTGATGTCAACCGCGACACCTTTGAGGCTAAGATCGTCCGCCTGCCCGGTCGTGACGAGATTGATCTCGAGGTCGAGGAACACCTCATCGTCGAGTTGTATTCAAAATAATAGGCATCCTTCTGCGCCGTGCATACATCTTGCGTCGGCGCGGGGAATTGCTTGTCAGTATCTAACAATTTAACGGCGAAAGCCAATAAGGGAGGGCAATGTAATGATCGAATTTCAGAAACCTAAATTCACCTCCACAGACTTAACAGAAGACGGACGCTACGGCAAGTTTGTTGTTGAGCCGTTGGAGAGAGGTTACGGAATAACTCTCGGCAACAGCCTGAGAAGAGTTCTCCTTTCCTCACTTCCCGGTGTCGCTGTCACTTCGGTTCGTATTGACGGAATACAGCACGAGTTTTCAACCATCCCCGGTGTCAAAGAAGATGTCACCGAGATAATCCTTAATATTAAAGGCCTTATCATCAACTATTTGGGCGAGGAGAGCAAGGAGCTCACAATCAGCGCAAAGGGCGAGTGCGAGGTCACTGCCGCAAACATTCAGGCAGACTCTGAGATTGAAATCTTAGAACCCGATATGCACATCGCAACCCTCGGCGCAGATGCAGAGCTTAATATGCATCTCACCCTCGAAAAAGGCCGCGGATATGTTTCTGCTGAAAGAAACAAGGAGATCATGAGCGAAAAGGGCGAAAGCGTTATCGGAGTTATTCCCGTTGACAGCATCTACAGCCCCGTTCTCAAGGTCAACTACACCGTTGAAAACACCCGTGTAGGACAGATTACCGACTATGACAAGCTGACGCTTGAAGTCTGGACGGACGGCACTATCTCTGCTAAGGAAGCTGTGTCGCTCGCTGCCAAGGTCCTCAATGACCATCTCACATTATTCGTTGAGCTTTCGGAAGAGGCTGCCAACACCGAAATAATGGTCGAAAAAGACGATAAGAGTCACGAAAAGATCTTAGAGATGACAATTGAAGAGCTTGACCTTTCGGTTCGTTCCTTCAACTGCTTGAAGAGAGCCGGAATCAATACGGTTGAAGATCTTATCAGCAAAACCGAGGAAGAAATGATGAAAGTCAGAAACCTTGGTAAAAAATCCCTTGAGGAAGTTATCAATAAGCTTCACTCTCTGGGATATGATCTCAGCCAGGAGATGGACTAAACGCACAAATGTGCTAAATCTTAAAACTCAAAGCTGCGCTCCTGTTTTGCGCAGAAGAAAAGGAGTGAATTTCAATGCCGGGATCCAGAAAGCTTGGAAGAGCAACCAGCCACAGAAAGGCTATGCTCAGAGCTATGGTTACCTATCTGCTTGAAAATGGCAAGATAGAAACTACTGTGACCAGAGCAAAAGAAGTCGGCGCTATGGCCGAAAAGATGATCACCATCGCAAAAACCAATGACCTCGCTTCTAAAAGACAGGTCTTTGCTTTTGTTACTAAAGAAGCAGTTTGCAAAAAACTGTTTGATGAAATTGCACCTAAGTATGCCGAGAGAAACGGCGGCTACACCAGAATCATTAAGGTTGGCCCCCGCCGCGGTGACGCTGCAGAGATGGCAATCATCGAGCTTATCTAACATAAAACCCGCAAAAGGACAGAACGCATTTTTTGCGTTCTGTCCTTTGTGGTTTTGGGAGATTGACAAATCTTAAACAAAACTTGAAAAAAAGAAAGAAATGCTGTAATATATACTTGATGACAAAACCGAGCGTTTTTGTTATCTTTTTTAATGCAAAGGAGAATGGTATGAAAAGCAAAAAAAAATTTGCTTTTGTGAAAAAAGCAGTCGCTGTTTTCTGCGCACTATTGCTTTGTTTACCCCTCTCCGCTTGTAAAACTTTTGCTAAGGCTTTTGAAAAGCAGGATTTTTTGATGGACACCGTTTTAATTCAAAAAATTTATGCGGAAAAAGGCGCAGAGCAGATTTCACAAAAGGTTTTTAAGTCACTTAGCGAGAGCGAAAAAAGACTCTCGGCTTTTGACGAAAATTCCGAGCTTTACAAAATAAATCAGAGCGCGGGCGCCCCTGTTTCTGCCTCAGGGGAAACGATTGCCTTTATAAAGGAAAGCCTTGAGCTTTCTAAGGGAGGCAGCGAGGATAGCTTTGACATTTCGGTTTTTCCGCTTTCGTCTCTTTGGAAAAATGCAATTTCTCTTAATAGGCTACCCTCTGAAAGCGAAATCCGCTCGGCTGCCGCGCTTGTTGATGACAAAAAGATTGTTATAGACACCCGGAATAACACAGTCACCCTCCCCGCGGGAATGGGGCTTGACCTCGGCGCTCTTGCAAAAGGCGGTTCGCTAAAGGAAGCGCGCGTTATTTTCGAGCAAAATAATGTAACGGGCGCAATCTGCTCGCTTGGCTCAAGCGCAATGCTGCTTTATGGCACAAAGCCTGACGGCAGCAATTTCAAGATAGGTCTGCGTGACCCGTTTGGAGAAGCCTCTGAGCATTTTGCAACAATATCGCTTTCTGACTGTATAATTTCGACCTCGGGCGGCTATGAGCGATATGCTGAAATTGACGGAAAAAAATACCATCACATTATAGACCCTAAGACGGGTTATCCCGTAGACACCGATGTTGCCAGCGTTACTGTTATAGGGCAGGACGGCGCACTTTGCGACTTTTTATCAACAAAGCTTTTTATGTGCGGGTTTGACAATGCCGTACACATCGCGCAGCAGCAAAAGCTCTCGGTAGTTTTAGTTTCAAACAGCAAAAAAGTTTTTATATCTGAAAATCTTGCAGAGAGTTTTGAGCTAAAAGGCACAGAATATGAAAGAGTAGGGATAGAATGAACAGAAAAATTGTAAACATCCCATCTGTTGTAATCTGCATAATTCTTGTTTTAGGCAGCGCAGCTATCTTAATTTTTGCAGCGAAAAAATCCCCTGATGCTGCCAATGTAAATATTTACAGAGCGGGCGAAAAGCTTGCCTCGCTCCCCCTGTCAGATGACACCGAATTTTTAATAGAAGATATCGGAATGAAGATAGAAATTTCGGAGGGAAAGGCTTTTATCAGTGAGAGCGGCTGCCGCTGCAAAACCTGTCAGAGCTTTGGAAAGCTATCAAAATCAGGTCAGACAGCTATCTGTCTTCCCGCTCAGGTTCGCATAGAGCTTGACGGAGAGGGAGATTTGGATGCAACGCTGTAAGGAGGAAAAATGAAAAAGCTATCCACACAGCAAATAGCGCTCCTTGGAATGCTTTGCGCCCTTGTGATGACCCTTTCGTTTTTAGAGAGTATGCTCCCGCCGCTTCCTCTGCTCCCGCCCGGATTTAAGATGGGACTTTCAAATATAGCCGTTATGTATGGACTTTTCTGCGGTGGGATTGCGTATGGAGCAATACTTGCTGTATTAAAATCATTTTTTATCCTATTTGTAAACGGAGGATATGCCTTTGTTCTGAGTCTTTGCGGCTCCTTGCCTTCTGTTTTGCTAATGAGCCTCTTGATACGGATTTTTGGACAAAAGGTTTCCTATATAGCGCTTAGCGTTTCGGGCGCAATGTGCCACAACGCAGCGCAGCTGCTTGTCGTCAGCCTTATAACGGCGTCGGATGCGATTTTCTATTATGCTCCGATTCTTGTTATAGCGGCGGTTTTATGCGGCAGCGCAACAGCGGCAGTAGTCAAAATAGCTATGCCGCTTGTGAGAAAATTTAAAAAATAAACCCTTTGGAAGGAGAAGGATTGTTTTGGCAGTCAAACTTTCAACAGTTAAAGTAGTACATTATAAAAAGACGGCGGAAATGCCCACCCGCATTCTGCCTATGCCTAAAAAGCTGGTCATTCCTATGATTCAGCATATAGGCAAGCCCTGCGTTCCTGCTGTAAAGGTCGGCGACAGTGTGCTCAAAGGTCAGGTTATCGGAGAGGCGACAGAATTTCTCTGCGCCCCCATCCACGCCCCCACATCGGGAAAGGTAACCGCGGTGCACGATGTTTTAACAGCATCGGGTGTTTACACCCCTGCAGTTGAAATCACCCCCGACGGTGAGGACAAGGCTATTGAGGCTCAGCCTATTAAGGTTGAAACCCTCGATGACCTCGTAGCGGCGAGCCGACAGATAGGTCTTGTCGGTCTTGGCGGCGCAGGTTTCCCGACAAGCGTAAAATTTAAGCCTAAGAATCTTGACGAGGTGGACACCCTTATCGTCAACGCCACCGAGTGTGAGCCGTTTATCACTGCGGACCACAGAGAGATGATAGAAAACCCCGAAGATGTTGCTGACGGTATTGAGCTTATCTGCCGCCTGATGGGTCTTAAGAGAGCCATTGTTGGAATTGAGAGCAATAAGCCTGAGGCTATCCGCATTATGAAAGAGATTGCAAACGGCAGATATGAGGTTAAAAAGCTCAAATCCTCTTATCCGCAGGGCGCAGAAAAGGTTATTATCTATAACTGCACCGGCCGCCGCGTTATGGAAGGTCAGCTTCCTTCCGATGTCGGTGTTGTGGTGCTCAATGTAACCTCGGTAGGCTGCCTTATGCGTGGAATAAAAACAGGTATGCCTCTAACCCACAAAAGAGTTACCGTCAGCGGTGACTGTGTCAAGGAGCCCTCAAATGTCTATGCGCCTATCGGAACTCAGATTTCTGAGCTCATTGATTTCTGCGGCGGCATAGTAGGCAACCCCGGAAAGCTCATTATGGGCGGACCTATGATGGGAACCTCGACCTACAGCAGAGAGCTTCCGCTGCTTAAAAACAGCAATGCTATTCTGCTGTTATCCAAAGAGCTTGGCGTAACTCCCGAGCCTACTGCCTGCATTCGCTGCGGCAAATGTATGGAGGCTTGCCCTCTTGACCTTATGCCCACGGTTTTTGAGCACGCATATGAGGATGGGGATTTGGAGCTCTTAGAAAAGCAGAAGATTATGCTTTGCATGGAATGTGGCAGCTGCGCGTTTGTATGCCCCGCTAAGAGACCGCTTGTTCAGATACACCGTCTTGCTAAGCAGGCTGTGCGCGCCGGCAAAAAATAACTTTCTGATAGGAGAAAAATATAATGGAAAGATTAATCGTCACCTCCTCGCCGCATTTTAAAAGCGGCGCAGGAACCTCAAAGGTTATGCTTGCGGTTATTCTGGCACTTATGCCATCTGCAATTGCAGGATGCATTTATTTTGGAATAAATGCCGCCTTGATGATAGTTGTTGGTGTAGCCTCGGCAGTCCTTTCTGAGTTTGTTTATCAAAAAATCACAAAACAACCTGTTACAATCGGAGACCTCTCCGCTGCGCTGACGGGACTTCTTGTCGCAATGAACCTTTCCTCCACCACTCCGCTATGGGTGGTGGCTCTGGGAAGCGTTGTTGCAATAGTTGTTGCAAAGCAGCTGTTCGGCGGTCTCGGCTGTAACTTTGCCAACCCCGCTCTTGTTGGAAGAATAGTTGTCACCCTCTGCTTTACAGAGGCAACCTCGCAGTATCTGATGCCCTTTGCAGACGCAGATGCCGTCGCGGGCGCAACGCTGCTTCCCCAGATTGCAGCGGGAGAAAAGCTCCCGCCCCTGCTCGATGTATTTTTGGGACTTCAGGGCGGCACAATCGGCGAGGTTTGTTCGGCAGGACTTATCCTTGGCGGAATTTTCCTTTGCATAAAAAAGGTAATCAGCCCTGCAATTCCTCTAAGTTACATAGCAACCACCTTTGCTATGACCGCGCTTTTAGGCAGAGAGCCTCTGTATGCGGTTCTTTCGGGCGGACTTCTGCTCGGCGCTATCTTTATGGCAACCGACTATGTAACA
>JAXJQH010000090.1:0-1841 GCA_036311245.1 Oscillospiraceae bacterium
GACATAAACAGGTCTTACATAAAATTTCATAACAAGAGATGCTGAGACACAGACAAGGCACATAAAGAGCGCGTGAAAGCCAAACACTCTCTGAGCGCTGTAATCCCAAAAAAGGCCGCAAATCGAAGCGGTCATCGCAGAAGGCACTATCTGCTCATAGCAGGACAGGGCTACTACAAATGGCAAAAGAAACAGCACATCTGAAAAAATGCCGAGGCGCTGCGGCGCGCACTGAAAAAGAAAAAGAAAAAGAGCAAAAAGAACATATGATATCCATTTAACGGTGGTACGGGATTTTTTATTTATCACTCCTTGCTCCTCCTTTTATGACATTATTCTTGATTTTCCTCGGTGGCGGTAGAGCTTTCTGTCTGCTCTGTGTCCTCGGTTTTATCCTGAGAGTCAATGGGATTTTCGTCCACACTGAAATCGGTTATAATCATAACATCTGTAACATCCATAACATCGACAATGGGGTTTATCTCGGCATACATTGAAACTCCCGAATTTTCAGCCTTTATAACATCGACAGTCCCAATTAAAATTCCCGCAGGGAAAACGCCGCCTATTCCCGACGTTTCAATGATATCGCCCGACAAAAGCTCGGTGTCGCGCGGAAGCAAGCGAAGCTTTGTCTTGCCGCTTTCATAAAGCTCGGAAGTTCCGCCGATAACTCCCGTTGACTGTATGCGCGAGTTATATGCGCCAACATTTATTTCGGGGTCGAGAATTGTTGTTACGACGCTGTAAGTAGGTCCGACGTGGGTTACAATTCCTACAAGGCCTGCTTCGGTTATAACAGGGGCATTTACAGAAACCGAGTTAAGAGAGCCTTTATCAATGGTAAACGAGCCAAATCGTGATGAGCTATCGCGACCGATTACCATAGCCGACTGCATTTTGTAATCGGGGTTGTGCTCCTTTATTTCCATAAACTTTTTAAGCTGTTCGTTTTCGTTTTTATACTTTTCAAGGTCGCCCAAACCCTTATAGGCCTCGGCAAGCTGCTTTTTAAGCTCTTCATTTTCCTTCTGGGTATCCTTTGCCGAAAGGAGCATATTGAAAAAGCCCGCAACCTTATCAGATATAGCAGAGGAAACCTTGACAACGGGAGTTACAACAGTTCCAATAGCTGCCTCGGAAAACGATGCATAGTTACCCGATGCTGCCTGATGAATCATAATTCCGATAATGACAGCAAGGATGCAGACTATAGCCCTAAAGGCGCGACCTTTAAAAAATTCCTTCATTCAGGGATTCCTCCTTTCATTGTTTAGAAAAAACAGGTGCAGACGGAAAATTCCGCCTGCGCCCTTAAAAATAGTTTATGCCTTATTCATCGTCAAGCAGAACATCGCTGAGTCTGTCAATATCCTCGAGCATCATTCCTGTTCCCTCTGCAACACAGTCGAGCGGGTTTTCAGCAATGTGAACAGGGATTCCTGTTTCGTGAGTGATAAGCTCATCAAGACCGCGCAGCAGAGCGCCACCGCCTGTCAGGGTGATACCATTGTCAATAATATCAGCCGAAAGCTCAGGAGGAGTATTCTCCAGAGTGGATTTAACAGCATCGACAATCTGGGAAAGAGAATCCTCAAGAGCCTCTCTGACCTCAAAAGCTTCAATAGTGATGTTTTTAGGAAGACCGTCTACAAGGTTTCTGCCCTTGATGAGCATAGTTCCCTCATCCTCGTAAGGATAAGCCGAGCCAATTTCTATTTTGATTGCCTCAGCGGTTCTCTCACCGATGAGCAGATTATATTTCTTTTTGATATAAAGACTGATTGCACTGTCAAAGCTGTCACCTGCTGATCTGACAGAGCGTGAACACACAATATCAC
>JAXJQH010000091.1:0-1795 GCA_036311245.1 Oscillospiraceae bacterium
AAGAAGGAGTTTTCTAAAACCTTTTCCGATGCAAACAGCCGCTTGCGCGCAGATATTAACCGCTTGGAGGCGCAGGCAGACCCCGTTGTGCGGCGCAAGAAAAAGAATTATAAGCTTCCCCGAAATCTTATCGCGGGCGACACTGTAAGGGTTATTGATATTGATAAGGAAGGAATTATCATAAATCCGCCCGATGGTCAGGGAAATGCATTAGTTCGTGTCGGGATTATGAAGATGCGTATTTCTGTAAATAATCTTATGCTTTTAGATAAAAAGATTGAGCCTATGAAAACGACAGCCATAAAAGGAGCGGGAGTGGAAAGCCGCGCTTTTCGCGAGGTTAAAACCGAGCTTGATATCCGAGGAGCTGATACAGTTGAGGGAATTATTGAGCTTGAAAGGTTTATTGACTCGGCAGTTATGTCGGGGCTTGGAACTGTAACTGTTATTCACGGAAAGGGAACAGGGACTCTCCGAAAGGCTGTCTGGGATAGACTAAAGACACATAAAAATGTAAAAAACTATCGCAGCGGCACATTTGGCGAGGGCGAAATGGGAGTAACGGTTGTAGAACTCAAATAATTTAATAAAAAGTATTGACAACGGAAAAGAAATCTGCTAAAATGTTTGAGAAAACAAAGCAGAACAGTCTTTTCCGTTCTCACCTTAGAGCGCTTTTAGCTACTTGGGTCAATACTGAAAAAGGTTTTATTAGCCTTGGTGTATTGCGTAAATGGAAGCTGCTTTTCGTTTGCGCTTTGTTTATTTTAAGGGCTTGGCGAGCCCCAAGGGAAATACTATCGCCAAAAATTATTTTAAGGGTGCGGGGGTGCTTTATATAGCTACGCAAGAACTGCTTATCAATGAAGAAATTCGCGACAAGGAGATCCGTCTTATCGGGCCTGATGGAGAGCAGCTTGGCATTATGTCAACAAAAGAGGCTCTCAAGATTTCCGCAGAAAAGGATCTTGACCTTGTAAAGATTGCTCCGCAGGCTCAACCGCCTGTTTGCCGTATAATGGATTACGGTAAGTATCGCTTTGAACAGACAAAGCGTGAAAAAGAAGCAAAGAAAAATCAAAAGGTTATTGATGTTAAAGAAATCAGACTTTCGCTTAATATTGATACCAATGATTTTAATACAAAGGTAAATCACGCGATAAAATTTCTTAAAGCAGGAAACAAGGTTAAGGTTTCTTTGCGTTTCAGAGGCCGTGAAATGGCTCATTCCGAACTTGGAAAAGAAAGCGTTGTGCGTTTTGCCGAGGCTTGTTCTGAATATGGTGTTGTTGCCAAGGAGCCCAAGCTTGAAGGCCGTAGCATGGTTCTGTTCCTGTCCGCAAAGCCCTCAAAGTAAAAAAACAAAAAACAGGAGGTTTGTTTTATGCCTAAGCTTAAAACTCATTCGGGAGCAAAAAAGCGCTTTAGCCTGACTAAAAACGGAAAGGTTAAGAGAGCGCACGCATTTAAGTCTCACATTCTTGCAAAAAAATCTACTAAGCGCAAGAGAGGTCTTAGAAAGGCTGCTTATGCAGATAAGACCCATGTCGCTCAGATTAAGCTGCTCGTTCCTTATAAATAACGAGTCTGCGGCAGGTAAAAGTACCTGCGGAAACAAAATAACAACGATTTAAAATCGGGAGGTAACAACAATGGCTCGTGTTAAAGGAGCAATGATGACTCGCAAGAGAAGAAAAAAAGTTTTAAAGCTTGCGAAGGGATACTATGGAAGCAAGAGCAAACTGTTTAAGACTGCTAAAGAAGCAGTTATGAAGTCCGGACAGTATGCTTATAT
>JAXJQH010000092.1:0-12010 GCA_036311245.1 Oscillospiraceae bacterium
AGCATTTAAAGTAATAATTCTAGATGTGGAACCATTTGATTTACTTGCAGAAGGCAATGTAATTGATGCAGTGCTTGTTGAGCTACCCCAGTGGGCAGTCATAGTCGTTGCAGCATCAGCAGTAGTTTACTGTCTTGCTGATTTCTTTTTCTTTTATGTACTGCGCTCTTACGAGAATGTAGGGAAACTGTTTGTATCAGAATACCTGCCCGCACTATTTAAAACCTGCGTTTTCGGCGCAGGAATTGCGTTTGTTACAGAAAAAATATATAAGCTCAGCCCCGCAAGAGCTAAATTTGACCAGCAATAAACTTAGCAAGAGGGAAGTGACGGCAAATGAAACAGAGAAAACCATCGGTTTCAAGAGTGATGATTTTATCCATCCTTGTTGCCTCTATTTTTGCTGTTTTTGTCGTTAGAATGATGCAGCTGCAGCTTATTGACGGTGAGGAATACCGAGGAATGAGCGATGTCCGCTACACCCGCGAGGTAACTGTTAAGGCTGCCCGCGGCGAGATTGTCGATAGAAACGGAATTCCGCTCGCCGCAAACAGAACGGGCTATAATGTTGTGTTTGATAAAAGCTATATAAAAATGTCTGAGGTAAACGAGATAATCCTTGTTGCCGCAAAAATATGCGCAAAGCAAAACGAAAAATATAACCAGTCCATTCCCATAACTGAAACAGCGCCATATGTCTTTAAGGCGGGGTATGAAAACTCAGTAACCTCGCTTAAAGCAAGGATAGGACTTCAGGATTATGCAACCTTTGAAAATGTCTGGATAACGCTTTGTGAGCGCTATGATGTTGACGAAAAGCTTTCAGATGATGAGAAGCGAACAATTTTAGGCGTGCGCTATGAAATGGAAATAAAGGGATTTACCGTCAGCGCGCCCTACACCTTTTCAGAAGATGTTTCTATGTCAACCGTTTCTGAGGTTCTGGAAAAAAGCATAACCTATAACGGTGTCACCATCTCTGAGGAGAGTATCCGCGAGTATCCCGATGGAACTGTCGCTCCGCATATATTAGGAACTATCGGTCCTATTTATGCCGAGGAATATGCCGAGCTTAAAACTCAGGGTTATAAGCTAAATGATTATGTCGGCAAAAGCGGCATTGAAAAGGCTTATGAGCAGTATCTGCGTGGAACTGACGGGGTTAAGGTCATAGAATTTGATGTAGACGGAAATGTTATCAGCTCGTATATGAAACAGCAGCCAATTCCGGGTAATACCATTGTTTTAACCATTGACTCGCAGCTTCAGAAAACTGCTCAGACAGTTCTGCAAGAGCGTATTCTTGAAATTGCCACCACAAGCCCCGCAAAAAAGGGAGCCGAGGCAAATGCAGGCTGCGTTGTTGCAACAAATCCCCAAACAGGAGAAATTTTAGTTGCGGCAAACTACCCATCGTATGATATAACCGAGTATTATTCTAAATACAGCGAGCTTGCTAATAACGAGCAAAAACCGCTCTTTAATCGCTGCTTTAACGGCGCGTATGCCCCCGGCTCAACCTTTAAGCCTTGTATGGGTATCGCCGCAATGTGCAGCTCTACAATAGTCCCTTCTTCAACTGTAAAGTGCGAGCGGGTTTATAACTATCTTGATATGAACTTTACCTGCATGGGACATCACTCAAATATAAACCTCTCAAATGCACTTAGGGTTTCTTGCAATATTTTCTTTTATGATGTCGGCAAGCGTATGGGTATCAGTACCATCAATAGCTATGCCTCCAAGCTCGGCCTTGGCGAAAAAACAGGTCTTGAGCTTTCTGAGAATATCGGCAGACTTGCAAGCCCTGAATATAGACAGTCGCAGGGTAGAGAGTGGTACCCGGGTGACGTGCTTCAGGCATCAATCGGTCAGTCAGACAGCATGTTCTCGCCTCTGCAGATAGCAGTTTACACAGGAACTATTGGAAATAACGGAGTCAGAATGCAGGCACATGTCGTTAAAAAAATCGTAAGCTTTGACTATGAAACGGTGGTTTACGAGCATAAAAACACTGTTCTTTCCAATATCGAAAATGTAAACGGCGCATTTGAAGCAGTAAAAGAGGGGATGTATCTTGTTTCCACAAAGGGAACAGGCCGCTCCGCTTTCGGAAACTATCCCATAAGGGTCGGCAGTAAAACAGGCTCGCCCGAAAACTATGGAAATAAGGCTGCAAATGCCGTTTTTACAGCTATTGGCCCGCTTGATGATTGTAAGCTTTCGGTTGCCGCAGTTGTTGAGTATGGATTTAACGGAAACAAGGCGGCATCTATTGTAAAAGCTATTTTCGATAAACATTTCTTTGAAAGTGACGAAACTAATTCCCCCGTTTTAGAAAATAGCCTTATATCTTAAAAAAATCACCATTATTCTATTTACAATCGGGGCAAAATTTGGTATTATTATAATATATGTAAAACAGAAACGGGGAAAAAGCATGGGAAAGGTAATGCTTGTCACCTCCGGAAAGGGAGGAACAGGGAAATCAACGGTAGCATTAAATCTCGGCCTCTCGCTTGCAAAAGAGGGCAAAAAGGCAGTAGTTGTCGAGCTTGACAGCGGTCTGCGCTGCCTTGACCTTATGCTCGGCTTAGATGATATCGTGTTTGACCTCGGCGATGTGCTGAGCGGAAAATGCGATGCAATGAGCGCAGTTTACGCAGCTTATGATATTCCTAACCTGAGCATCATTGCAGCCCCCGCCCGCACAGACCAAATGATTTCCGAAAACCGTTTTTGTCAGCTTTGTAAATACCTTGCAAGAAGCTATGACTATATTATTTTAGACACACCCGCAGGCCTCGGATCTGAGCTTGAGGTTGCGGCAGCCGCAAGCAGCCTTGCGCTGATAGTTACAAATATTTCACCCGTCAGCGTTCGCGATGCTGAAAAAGCAGCTCAAAAGCTTAGCGGGTACGGAATAAAAAATATGCGTCTTGTAGTAAATATGGTCCCGCTTGAGGTAGGCGCAAAAACCATTTTGCCCGACCTTGACGATGTTATTGACGCTGTTGGCGCTCAGCTTCTTTCGGTTATCCCTGAGGATGAGCTGTTATCCCGCTCTGTGCACGACAGAAAGAAGAAAGAAACACGAAAGAGCGCAGGCACACTTGCTTTTTCAAATATGGCAAAACGCATTTTGGGGCAGGATGTCCCATTGCTTTTAAGATAAATTTTCAAAAAGGGAGAAAACTTATGAACATTGCTTTGATGGCGCACGACGCAAAGAAAGAAATGATGATCCAGCTTTGCATTGCTTATAAAAAGATCCTTGGTAATCATAATCTTTTCGCAACAGCAAAAACAGGAAAACTTGTTTCGGATGCAACAGGCCTTGAGGTTATAAAATTCCTCTCGGGCGATCAGGGCGGCGATCAGCAGATTGCGGCTAAAATCTCTTGGGATGAAATTGATATAGTATTCTATTTTAGAGACCCCAATAATCCTAACCGCCGCGAAAATGACCCTTGTGATAATAATATAATCCGTCTTTGCGATGTAAATAATATTGCTATTGCAACAAATATGGCAACCGCAGAGGTACTTATTCACGGTCTTGAGCGTGGAGACCTTGATTGGCGAGAAATCATTAAAAACCAAAAATAAACTTTTGGCTGCGATCGGAAGAGAAAAAGGAAAGCTTGGCAGTACAGAGAAGGTGCAACTTGCTGAGAGCACCGTGCGAGCCCTTAAGAGACATCCGTGAGCCTGATGCTTTGCATCCCGCCTGACGCGGTTACCGTCAATAAAGTGGGGCGCGCCTGCGCCCAATCGGGGTGGCACCGCGGATTTTTTAAAAGAAAACCCGTCCCCTTGCAAGAAAGTAAGGCTCTTTTTTGCAAGGGGATATTGTATTTTTTAGAATAAAAGTGAGGAAATAAAAATATGGCAGTTTTAGTAAACGCACCGAGAGGAACTCAGGATGTTCTTCCTTCTCAGAGCGGAAAATGGCAGTATATCGAATCAGCGGCGAGAAAAACAGCCGAGCTTTTTGGATTTCGTGAAATCAGATTTCCAACCTTTGAGCACACCGAGCTGTTTTGCCGAGGTGTCGGCGACACAAGCGATGTGGTTCAAAAGGAAATGTATACATTTGAGGATAAGGGCAACCGGTCCATAACCCTTCGTCCTGAGGGAACAGCTTCAACTGTGCGTACGCTTTTAACTAACGGACTTCTTAGTGAAGCGCTGCCCTTAAAGGTTTACTACCTAACCTCCTGCTTTAGATATGAAAAGCCGCAGGCGGGCAGACTTCGCGAGTTTCATCAGTTTGGTATGGAATGCTTCGGCAGCGCAGAGCCTATGGCAGATGCTCAGATGATATCCTCTGCAGATACACTCTTTAAAACCCTTGGAATAAAGGGACTTAAACTCGAAATAAACTCCATCGGCTGCCCCGAATGTAGAAAAAAATATCACGATGCACTTAAAGCTTATTTTGAAGGTAAAAAAGGGGACCTTTGCGAAACCTGCAAGCAAAGACTTGATAAAAATCCTATGCGTATCCTCGATTGCAAGAGCCCCGTATGCTCAGAAATTGCAAAGGATGCTCCAGTAGTGCTCGACTATCTGTGCGATGAGTGCGATGAGCATTTTAAAAAGGTAAAAGAGTATCTCGAGGTTATGGGAATTAATTATACTGTTAACCCGACAATTGTTCGCGGTCTTGACTATTACACAAAAACTGTTTTCGAGTTTGTTTCAAATGATATCGGTGCTCAGGGAACAGTTTGCGGCGGCGGCAGATATGATGGGCTTGTTGAAACACTCGGCGGAGCTAAAACCTGCGCCCTCGGCTATGCTATGGGGCTTGAAAGACTACTCCTCTTAATGCAGGCTCAGAATTGCGAATTTCCCAAAGACTCTGCTTGTGAGCTTTATATCGCCCCAATGGGTGAAAGGGCTCAGCGTAAGGCCTGTGAGCTCACCTCAAAGCTTCGTGAGGAAGGCTTCCGCGCAGAATGTGACCTTATGGGTAGGGGAATAAAGGCGCAGATGAAATATGCCAATAAGCTCGGCGCAGAATATGTAGTAGTTATTGGTGATAATGAGATAGAGGCAAACAGTGCAAAGCTCAAATGTATGGAGAGCGGTGAAGAAACCGAGATATCCCTCGGTGAGGATTTTATCAAGGCTTTTTATGATAAAAAACTTGCAAACGCCTGCGAAAATGTGCTCTCAGCTCTTAAAGGATAAGGGAGGAAAATAAAAATGGAAAAAAACACTATGAATGGCTTAAAGCGTACCCACTATTGCGGTACTCTTAATATTAACAATGTCGGTCAAAAGGTTGTTGTCAGCGGATTTGCCGCCAAGGCAAGAAACTTGGGAAACCTTCAGTTTATCGACCTTCGTGATAGAACGGGTATACTGCAGCTCGCCTTTGATGATAGCAGCGACAGAGAGCTTTTTGAATATGCAAAAACTGTTCGCAGTGAATTTGTCCTTATGGCAGAGGGAACTGTTCGCGAAAGAGAATCTAAGAATATGGAGATTTCCACCGGCGAGATTGAGGTTTATGTAACCGACCTGCGAATTCTCTCCAAGGCTCAAACCCCTCCATTTGAAATAGTTGAGAACTCTGCAGTTAAGGAAGAGCTTCGCCTAAAATACCGTTATCTTGACCTTCGCCGTGCCGACCTTCAAAACAATATAATTATGCGTCACAAAATAGTCAAAGCGGCAAGAGATTACTTTGATGCAAATGGTTTTATTGAGATTGAAACCCCGATTTTAATTAAATCCACCCCCGAGGGCGCAAGAGATTTCCTTGTTCCTTCAAGAGTTCACGATGGCAAATTTTATGCTCTCCCGCAGTCGCCTCAGCTTTATAAACAGCTTCTGATGGTTTCGGGATTTGATAGATATGTTCAGTTTGCCCGCTGCTTCAGAGATGAGGACCTGCGTGCCGACCGCCAGCCTGAATTTACTCAGGTCGATATGGAAATGTCCTATGTCGATGTCGATGATGTAATGGCTGTTGTAGAGGGCTTTATGCAGCACCTTTTCCGCGAGGTTATGGACACAGAGCTTACTATGCCTATCCGCAGAATGACCTACCGCGAGGCTATGGAAAAATATGGCTCTGATAAGCCCGATGTTCGCTATGGCTATGAGATTGTAGACCTTACTGACATTGTAAAGGATTGCGACTTTACAGTGTTTAATTCCGCCGCTCAGACAGGCAGTGTACGCGCTATATGCGTTGAAAACGGCGCAGCCGCATATTCCCGCAAGGATATTGATAAGCTCACCGAGCAGGTTCGCGGAATAGGCGGAAAAGGCCTTGCCTGGATAAAAATTACTGATGAAGGTATTCAAAGCAGCTTCTCTAAGTTTATGAAAGAGGAGGAAATGCGGGCAATCGTTTCTAAAATGGGGGCAAAGAAAGGCGATATCGTCTTTGTTGTTGCCGATGCAAAGAATAAGATTGTACTTTCTGTCCTCGGTATGCTGCGTCAGGAGGCTGCAAAACGCCTTGATGCAATCCCCCAAAATAAATGGTGCTTTTTGTGGATAACCGAGTTCCCGTTCTTTGAATGGGATGAGGATTTGGGCACATATGTTGCGATGCACCATCCGTTCACCTCTCCTATGCAGGAGGATATAGCACTCCTTGACACCGATAAGGGAAATGTCCGCGCCAAGGCATATGACTTGGTCCTTAACGGAATAGAGCTGTGCAGCGGCTCTATCCGTATCACTGACCCCGTGCTTCAAAAGAAAATGTTCACCGCTCTCGGTCTTTCGGATGAAGAGGCTTATCAAAAGTTCGGCTTTCTTACAGATGCCTTTACCTATGGAGCGCCCCCGCACGGTGGAATGGGTCTTGGCCTTGACAGACTTGTTATGCTTATGCTCGGCGCTGAGAGCCTGAGAGATATTATCGCATTTCCCAAGGTTCAGAATATGATGGAGCTTATGACAGAGTGCCCCTCTCCCGTAGACGAGGCTCAGCTTTCAGAGCTTCATATCGGTCTTGCAAAAAAGGAAAAAGAATAAAAAAGGCGAAATCGGATACCTTTTTGGGGTATCCGATCCCTGCTAAGTTTAATCGTATTCTCTGTGCCTGAATAAAAGCGAAATGCACCAAAGGCCTGCGAGTCCGACAAGCGTAAAAATTATTCTGCTTATCATGGAATCTGTTCCGCCGAAAATCCAAGCTACAATATCAAATTTGAAAAGCCCGATGCTTCCCCAGTTGAGAGCACCGATAATCGTGAGGAGCAGAGCAATTCTATCAACGATTTTCACAGTTCTTCGCCCTCCTTTGTTGTGAAATTATTATGTCACATGCTTATTTTTAGAATAAATAGGGCAATTATGCGAAAAAATTAAAAAATTAATTTGGAGAAAATTATGGCTAAAACAATCTGGAAACCCTCCACACTAATGGCTCCCGTTCCTGCAGTGCTCGTTTCCTGCGGAACTGTAGAAAAACCCAACGCATTAACCATTGCATGGACGGGGATTATAAATTCAGACCCACCGATGACCTATGTTTCCATCCGCCCCGAGCGCCATTCCTATAAAATAATTCAGAATTCGGGAGAGTTTGTTATAAATCTTGTTCCGAGAAGTCTGGTGCGCGCCGCTGATTTCTGCGGTGTGAGAACGGGCGCAAAAATGGATAAATTTAAAAAATTAAAGCTTACCGCCGCACCCGCATCAACTGTTTCGGCGCCGCTTATCGAGCAAAGCCCCATCTGCCTTGAATGTAAGGTCACTGAGCAAAAGCATCTTGGTACTCACGATATGTTTCTTGCAGAGATAACGGCTGTTCAGGTTGAGGAAAAATATATTGATGAAAAAGGCCGCCTGAGAATGGACCAGTGCCGTCTTACAGCCTATTGCCATGGCGAGTATTTTGACCTTGGAAAAAAACTTGGTAGCTTTGGCTACTCTGTAAAAAAGAAAAAATAATTAATTTGAGCCTGCATAAAACTGAGGAACTGTGCCAATAATAACTGTTTCGGCAAGTGTCAGCTCGGACTGCACCGTTACAGAAGTAGAATACCCCGGAAAGTAGCAGCATATGTTTACGCTAACGTCCAAAAGTATCCTATGTACCGTTTGGTTGATTCCCGCCTCCTCAAATCGGCTGACAATTTCTGTTTGAACATATTCAGAGGATGAAACTTTAAAGGGAATTTTTGGACCTCGCTCAGTTAAAAATTCAGGACCCATCAGCGTTCCAAGTCTCAGACTGAATTCAAATTCATTTATTTGGTGTAGCGCCTCGCTTACGGATAGCGCAAAAGCCGCCTTGAAAGTGTTTACAGCCGAGGAATCTATCTCAATAGAGGTAATCTGCCCGTCTGAGCCGTAATGTATGTATGCCATATCGGAGTATTTTATATCAAGCTCTTTTATCTGCTCGAGCAGAATTCTATTTAATATTAAAACTGTTTCTGTGCGCGCGCAGTCGCGAACCTTTCGCTTGATAACGGGCCGCACTCTTGTATCACAAAACACAAGAAAAATGGATAGAATGAGAAAAGTAACGGCGATATAGTAAAAAAGTGCAGACGTTTTTCGCCTTTTTCTAATCCTCCGCCTCATAAACGCCACCTCTTTTGCAGAATATGAAAAAACTGCACCTTTTGTGATTTTTACTTAAATTTTATGCCGAAAAAGACAAAATAAAAACCGCCACCTAAAAAGGTGGCGGTTTTGTTTAATTTTTAAGTTCTTGCCCAAAATATTTTGGGAGGGATATTTTTGTATTACAATAAGGTTGAAATATGTGGTGTAAACACTGCAAAATTAAAGGTTTTAAAAGAGGCTGAAAAGATGGAGCTGCTTCGAAAAATGCACAATGGCGACCCAAGTGCACGCGATAAGCTTATCGAAGGTAATCTGCGCCTTGTGCTGAGCGTAATTCAGCGCTTTTTAAACCGAAATGAGAACCTCGATGACCTTTTTCAAGTCGGCTGTATCGGACTTATAAAGTCCATAGACAACTTTGATGTGTCACAAAATGTTCGTTTTTCAACCTATGCAGTCCCAATGATAATAGGCGAGATACGTAGGTATCTTAGGGATAATAACAGTATCAGAGTCAGCCGCAGCCTCAGGGATACCGCCTATAGAGCAATGCAGGTAAAAGAGGCGCTGACCGCCGAGCTCGGGCGCGAGCCAAACATTTCAGAAATCTCCGAAAAGCTCGGGATGAATAAAGCTGACGTTGTTATGGCGCTTGAGGCTATCGTTGAGCCAATGTCGCTTTACGATCCCGTTTATTCCGATGGCGGCGATACTATCTATGTCCTCGACCAGGTAAAGGATAAAAATGATGATAATAACTGGCTTGAGGAGCTTAATATGAAGGAAGCCATCGCCGCGCTTGGAGAAAGAGAAAAGAAAATCCTTGCCCTGCGCTTTTTTGAGGGTAAAACCCAAATGGAGGTGGCAGGAGAGATAGGAATTTCCCAAGCTCAGGTAAGCCGACTTGAAAAGGGTGCGCTCGATAAAATCAAAAGCCAGCTATAAAAGCATTTTCTCGCGAATAATAGAGAGCAGTTTTTTCTCACGCCGCGAAACCTGAACCTGCGTCATGTTAAGCTCCCGCGCGGTTTCTGTCTGGGTTTTGTTTCTAAAATATCTCAAAACTATCAGCCGTCTGTCGTGCTCGTCCATTTTTGATATAATCTGAGCAAGACTTCTTCGGTTTATTATGCTCTCTTCCTCTGACTCCACAATAACATCTATCTGCCCTCCGCCTTCCTCGTCATTTTCGGTAAGCGATAGGGGAAGGTGAGAGGCATTGAGTGCCTCAGCCGCCTCCTCGGGAGTTATTTTCAGCTCATCTGCAATCTGATTAATGGTAGGCTCGCTGCCAAGCGATATAGTGAGCTTTTCCCGCACACGGGTAACCTTTAGTGAAAGCTCCTTTAAGCAGCGGCTGACCTTAACACTGCCGCCGTCGCGAAAAAGCCGTTTGATTTCACCGAGTATCACCGGAACGGCATATGTTGAAAACTTTACTCCGCGAGCTTCGTCAAAGGCATCATAAGCCTTGACAAGTCCCATACAGCCTGCCTGAAACAGGTCGTCATACTCTATGCCGCGCCCTCGAAATCTGCCCGCGCAGGAATGAACAAGCCCGAGGTTTTGATTTATAGCTTCTTCTCTTGAGCGGCTTAAAGTACTATTCATTTGCCCCACGCTTTTTGCTGAGTATTTTTTCTAATGTAACGCTCGTGCCTTTGCCCATTTTAGAGCGCACTTTAAGCTTGTCCGTAAAGCTTTGCATAACCGAAAATCCAAGCCCCGAGCGCTCTTCCTCGGGCTTTGTGGTAAACAGCGGCTGCATAGCGCGGTCAACATCCTCAATTCCGCAACCCTTGTCCCGCACTGTAATGACAACGCGGCGATTTTCATATATTTTGGTATGTATGGTTATAATCCCGATGCTGTCCCGATATGCGTGAACAATGCAGTTTGTAACAGCCTCGGAAACAGCAGTTTTTATATCTGCAATTTCGGCAACAGTAGGGTCAAGGCTTGAAATAAAAGCCGCCACCGCAACCCTTGCAAAGCCCTCGTTGCTCGAAAGGCTTTGAAAATTTAGCTTCATCTGATTTTCGGGTTTCATTTGTGTTCCTCCTTAGTGTCTTTAATCTCAATAATTGAATCAATACCTGCAAGACGCATAACACGCCGTAAATATGCAGATACATTTGAAATGCAAACACGACCGCCAAAGCTGCTTGCAAGCCGATAACGCCCCATTATAAGTCCTATTCCCGAACTGTCCATAAATGATACGTCTTTAAAATTCAGCTCAACCTCTTTAGGGTGCAGCTGTGTAATCTTTAAGTCAGCTTGCTCCCTGATTTGAGTGGCACCGTGATGGTCGATTTCGCCTGAGAGAAATATAATAAGCTTGTCCTCACAGACTTCGATTTTTGCAGCCATAGTCTACCTCCTGAAAAAATGCGGCAAAAAAGCCGCTGTCCTTTATATAAAAGGATAGCGGCTTTAATTTAAAAATATTGTCAAAGTTTGAATGAAAAAGAAAAAAACTAAATATTCTTTTCAAGAATGTGTAATAGCTCGCCTCTGACCTCACCCGCAATGTAAAGCGAGCCCCAGCAGAGAAGAATATCCCCCTCAGATAACTTTGAAAGGGCAAGAGCTGCTGCCTCTTTTATAGAGCCTGCGGCGGTAGAGTCAGAGCAGTATCTCTGCGAAACCTTTGCCATCTGCTCGGCAGAAAGTGCGCGGGGGTTATCAGGCGTTACTGCAACAATGGATTTGCAAAGCGGAGCAATTTTAGAAACTGCGCCCTCGAAATCTTTGTCCGAGAGCATTCCGCAAATTGCAACTATCCTGCCATTAAAAGGTGCTACATAGTCATAGAGGGCAGAAACCTTGTCGGCATTGTGCGCCCCGTCAATAATAACAGTGGGATTTTGCGAGATAACCTCAAGCCTTGCAAAGCACCTAAGCTCGCTGAGCCCTGCCTTTATTGAAGAAAGCGGAATATCTATGCCGTACTCAGAGAGGGCGTATATTGCATAAATGGCGGTAACCGCATTGTGTATCTGATGCTCGCCGCTCATTTTAAGTAAATATTTTTGACCTTCAAAGCTAAAGCAAGAGCCATCGAGTGAAAGCTCAATATCGCTTATATCCGAAAGGGAAGGGATGCTCAGAGTGCAGCCTTGCTCCTTTGCACTTTTTTCTATAACGCTCAGAGCCTCGCTTCTCTGATTGGGATAGCAAACAACTTTTGAACCTTTTTTTATAATCCCGCATTTTTCAAATGCAATTTCAGAAAATGTGTTTCCTAAATATGCTGTGTGGTCAAGGCCAATTCGGGTGATGACCGAAACGAGCGGCGCATCTATGAGATTAGTAGCATCAAATCTGCCGCCCATTCCCACCTCAAGGCAAACTATGTCGCATTTTTGCTCCTTAAACCAAAGAAAACCCAAGACTGTGTTAAATTCAAACTCGGTTATGATATCTCCCTCGCGATTTATTTTATCTACAAGAGGAA
>JAXJQH010000093.1:0-7225 GCA_036311245.1 Oscillospiraceae bacterium
CTCTTATGTACTTATGCGGCTCTGCCCTTAAATCGGGCTGAATGAATGTTGGCTCAACAGGCTTTCCGTCAAGGTTTCCGCTGTTAATCTCTGTATAGAATGTTTTGTCAAGCTCTGGCATTTGCACATCCAAGGCTTCCTTGAATGTCATTCCTTGTGTCAAAGTTCCCTCTTTACCCATTACAATTTTTTGTGAGCTCATTTGCTTAGGAATAAGAGCCCTTGACTTTGCCATGTATTGGTCGAATTGTGCCTGTGTGTAGTTGTAGTCTATTGAATAAAGCACATCCAAGGCGGTGTGTAAGGTGCTGTCACTATAACCAGGCATATCTGCCAAGGCTACCGCAACACTCTTATTCTTGACATTGTAAACACCTATACCTCGCATTCTCTCAGGCATTTCGTACCAAGTATTGGGTTTTATATCTCCGTAGTTATACGCCCATTGTGATTTGATACAATCGGGCACATTTGGAATACTATTCGCATACCAAGACGGAGCCGTAACAAGTGTACCGTTCGCAAGCTGCACTTTCCTGTACGCCTTGCCATTGCGTATTGTTCGCATTTCTCTTGTGTAATAGGTTGTGTCGCCTGCTATAAAGCGGTTAAGTATCATACAATCTGTAATTACTCCGCTTCTGCCAATACTAAACATAATGCGGTTTGAGGGGTACACAGAGGGGTATAAGTCCCCATTCACAGGGCTAAGCACTAACAGGGCATTTCCTACGGAGTTTGCAAAAAAGAACATGGAATTGAAAACATTATTCAAGTCGTCCTTTTGCCATTCCTCGATAAATGCCTTTGTGTTAGGGTCGGTTGAGTGCAATCTATAACCGCCGCTCATTAACATCCTTGTCATTATGTCGCATACGGTGTAACCCATTCCTGTCGAGAAAAAGTCCTGTTGATGCAACATAGGCACAAAGCCCCTTGCCCAAGCTCCCCACTGTTGTATAAAGGCTTGGTAATAGGTCTTATAGCCTGTTGGAATCATATTGATATATGCACTATCATTTACAATGTTTTGCATATTCTGCCAACGCGCTTTAAAGTACGGTGCAAACACCTTTCTTGACGGCGCATTGCATAAGGCTGTTGTGTTATTCATTTATTTGTCCTTTCTACATCACCGTAATAGGGGTGTTGTAATATAGTTTGGTTGCATATTCCATACTGTCTATGGTATCGTCTCTTTGTTGCTTCTTGACATCTCCTGTCTTAGGGTCAAACACATAGTTTTCAATATCGTTTATCAAAATTTCTGTATTGACATTCTCCGCAACATGAAAAAGGAGTATGCCCTCACTTAACATAGAGCGTACTCTCTTTATATCTCCCATTATTGATTTGTTTTCGACAAGATAAACAATCTCGCCTGTGTCCTCTATGAATTGCAAGCGGAGCATTTGACCGCCCTCTGCACTTTCAAAAATCCATTGTCTTTTGATGTTCGTGAGGAAAGGGAATTTCCCAAACAATTCCGTCAAGTAATTCAATAGGTTTCGTGAGTTCTGAGCCGGTGACTGCTGTCCTATCTTAAGCGGGTCTATCTCCAGGCAATCAAGCACAACCGCCCTGCCGTCATTCAATATCAAAAGCGGTGTAACACAAGTGCTATCGTTGACCGTTCCCTCGTCCAAGCCAAGTATAAGCTCCGAGGCTCTTAAGCGCGGGTTTTTGGCAAATTCTTGCCATATGTTGATTATGTGCCTTGCCCTGTCAAATTGAGGGTAAACCATACCTTGAAAGTTCACAGGCTCGCCCAAATACCAATAACGGTAATAATCGGGGTCGTCCCTTCTAAACTTTTCAATATCTGCAATGGCACGAGCGGTTAAAAGGTTGCGTATATCTTCCCAGGTTGCATAAATCCTTGTGGCACCGTTCTTTACCTTGTCGCCGAAATACTTGTGCGCCCAATGGCTTTTACTCATAGGTGGGTTGTATGCAAAGACAACCTTTGCCTTGGCGGTCAAAAATCTTGTTGCCGTACTCACCCAAGCCGTTATATGATTAGGATGCTTAACCTGGTCTGCCTCGTCAAGGATGCACATCGCCAAGGTCTTATATTGCGGTGTAAATCCCTTTGTTGCCGTTACATCGTCATCCGTCTTGCCGTTGATACCGCTAAAATAGCAAATAGCACCTGTTTTCAAGCACTTTATCTGTAAGGGTGATAAACTCCAACGGAATTGTTTATCAAGTCCCATAAGTTGTATTGTGCTTATCATAGAGCTATACACCGTTGGCCGTATATCTCCACTCTCTGCTCTGCAATACCAAATATTGTTATACTTGCTTTGGCACATTAGAGTTATAGCGACAATCTCATTGCTTGTTGACTTTGCCGAGCTTCGTCCGGAAGGCTCTACAATCTCGCTTACACTATCGTCAACCAAGGGGTAATATAGCTTGCATACCGTTACATTACTCATTCTTACCACCGCTTGTATCTGCAAAGGTGATGTTGACACTTATAGCATCGTCCGAGCCGTCACCGTCTTTGTTGATATTTACACCTAAATCGGTCAGTATCTTAAGACCTCCAAATAGTTCTTTAACACTTGCCTTGCTCAATTTTTTCGGCAATAGCTTTGTGATTTGGTCGAGAATGCTTGTTAAATCTCCCTTGTGGCTTTCGAGCCATTGTGTAATGGTTTCGTTTTTTATGTCCGTCAGTTTTTGTTCAAAATCTGATTTTGAGTTTAGATAACTCTTTACCGTATTTCTCGATATTTTGTATTGTCTTGCAAGTGCGGAAATAGATGTGCCGTTTGCGTGCTTCGTGACTATTTCAAGCACTTTAGTATCATTCAGTTTCTTTGGCACATCAATGCTCCTTTCCAAATAAATTCCAAATAAAAAAGCAAGGTCACCCTTGCATAATATATAAGAAAAGCACACGGTTAAGTGTGCTTAATGGTTATTGTTCAATTATATCAAATATGTCTTTGTGGTAAAGATAATCCTCTCCACTTTCGTCTATGATGCGATAGCAATTCCTTTCAACTGCTTCCACATTGTATATTTTATCTTTCTGCAAATCTCCTGTGTAACCCCAAGCTTTGTCTCTTTTACTTTCGTTAACCTTAACTTTCATATATACCTCTTGAATTTAAATTCAACCTTTCCCACACTTTCTTCTTCGTACCAATGTACTTCTGAAAAAGTTTCTTCACCATTATTGATAATATGAGCCTTTGCTTTTAATTTTTGCCATTTGTTAGAATTAATGCCATATTTTTTGTTTAGCCAGTCCTGCATACGAATTGGTGTTCGTGTGCCATAACCTGCAAATACCTCTTTATCTTGTATTTTGCTACCTTCCACAAATTTTGCAATAGAGCCGTCAGGCATAAGGATTTCATAATTGCCCCATTTAGCTCCAACAGATTTTGGCAACACCTCATCCGGTAGTTTTATAGTGTACCTTTTTCTCAAAGTGGCTAATAGCCTATCTTTCTTTTCCTTAGTCCAACCTTGACCGCTGCCTTTATCGGTAAACTTGCCGTCTTTATCTCTTGGATGTTCGCTCTCTTTAAACTCTGCCATTATTATACCTCTTTTGCTATATGATGTCAACCTCTCCACGCAAAAAGGACACCCTTTCGGAATGTCCCTTTCGCAGTAAAATGGTAGAGGTAGAAAGCAAGTCAATGGGTTTTGACAAATTTTCTATTCTAATCTTAACACATCAAAAGTATAACATTCTATAACATTTCATAACATTTTTGAATTTTCTTTCAAAATCTCAAATGTTCAAGCGCCTTGCCGTGAAGCCTTATAGTCTGCATTGTGGAATAGTGCATCTTATATGCGATAATCTCCCAAGACGGTTGTTTGCCATCGTGTGTTAGCTCTATGTATCTATACCGTAATACAAGCTGTTCGTTGACATTGTCAAGTGCCTGTATCGCATTGAAAATAGCAAGCTGCACGCACTCTAACCGCTCAATCTCTGCCCTCAACTTGCCCTCAAGCTCGATGGCTTTAAGTCCTTGTTGCTCCGTTATGCTCACATTCTCAGATGCTCTACCGCCTATGTTGTTGTAGGTCTGTCCTCTTGGGGAGTAAATAGCTTCTAACTGTCTTTTAAGTGATGCTATTCTGTCCTCAATGCGGTATGCTTGGGTTAAAAACTCTTTAGCGGTCATACTCTCACCCCTTTTGTCATTCCCTCGACAAATAAATCAAAAGCCTTTACTAAATCACTTTCGTTTGTTTCCTCTGCAAGATAGATAATACCGGAACGCAAGCCGATTTCGTATGCGGACGAATAAACCTCGCATTTGATATAGCCTTTCTTTTCACTTTCCAATGCAACAGTAAACGAAAGCCATTCTAAGCCGTGTTTTTCCGCGATTAAAGATGTAACCGCGTCAAGTGTGTTCTTGATGTTTGCTAATGTCATAAGCCTTTTCCTCGCATTCTTTACATAACATTGAATTAGGCCGCTTGGGTCTTTTGCCGCACGCATCGCATATATCCGAGCTTAAATACTCTTTTTCTGCTTTTTCCCTTTGGCTTTTTGTTTTTAGCGCTACAAGGTAGTCACTCACCGCAAAAGCAACCGCGCCTGTTAATGTGATTAAGCAAACAGCTATAAGTCCTATTTTCATTTCCAATACTCCAAGCAAATGGTGCTTTTGCCATCTTGTTTTGCCTTGGCAATTCTAACAGAATAACCTGCCTTGATTAGCAAAGTCGCCATTTGTAACCTTTCGTTTTCGTTGAGGGTAAAACCCTTTTGTGCTTCAATTATTTGTTTTTCCATGATTCACCACCTCAGAATGGAAGGTCATCGTCCTGCGCTATCTCTTCAAAGTTCGCCTGCGCTGCGGTGAATGTCGGTGCGCCTTGCTCTGATGTGCCACTGTCGCCCTTGCTGTCAACGAAAAATGCTTCGTCAGCTATAATCTCTGTTACGGTGCGCTTATTGTTCTGCTGGTCATTCCAGGTTCTTGTCTGAACACTACCACTGATGCAGATTGAGCTACCCTTTTTGAAAAATCTGCAAATGAAATCTGCTGTTTGTCTCCAAGCAACACAGTTAATAAAATCTGTCTGTGCATCCTTGCCTTTGCGGTTAACCGCGATTGAGAATGATGTAACAGCAACGCCTTGTGGAGTCTGCTTGAGTTCCAAATCCTGCGCAATTCTCCCTCCAAGAATAACTTTATTTAATGATAAATTAGCCATTTAACGCACCTCGTTCTTTAAGTTTTTTATAGTAAGTGCTCCTGCAAATATTATATTTTTTGCAAACACTTTTAATTGTTTCCCCATTTTTTACCGCTTCCAAAATTTTGTCGAATGGCACATCTTTGTATAAAGGGTGGCTTTGGGGGGTCTTAAATCTTTCTTTTGCCTTTTCGCTAAGCTTTTTTCTCGTTTGTATTGACCGTTTTTTGTTAGAGTGATGCAAAATTGTGTGTTCTGAAACTGTCAATAGCTGTAAATTTTCTATTCTGTTATCGCTTTTTATTCCGTTAATGTGATGTATTACATATCCCTTGGGTACGTTCTTTTGGTTTGCTTTTTCCCACGCTATTATGTGTTCAAACACCCTGTTTTTAACAGCTCTTGGGTGTTCGGGCATATATAACATTACGTATCCCTTTTTGTTTGTGGTTTTTTCTAAATGACTATACTCTCTCATAATCTGCCACCCAATATTACTTTGTTAATATTAAAATTTGCCATATTATACCTCTTTCATATATTCTGTTATATCAATTTTTTCGCCGTCAATATGTGCGATTATTTTCGGTTTAAATTTTATTTGCAGCGTATCATAAGCTGCACAAATCGGCATCTCCACTGTGGGTGCTTGCTCGACCAAATATTGCATCAACTTGCAATATTCGTTTTTCAACTCATTAATCAGATTCAGCGCATTTTCAGCTAAGTATCGGCAACACGCACAATCGTCCTTAATGTGCTTGTCAATAGGGCACTTTTCGCAGGCTTTGATGCTGTTATCCATACAACATTCAAGTGCCTTTATTGTCTCCGCATCCGTTAACGGTTTTGCGTTTGGTATTGCTTTAATCATTTTCTCACCTCACTTAAAGTATTTAGCTATTGCTTCCATAGGTATTGTAAACTGAATAATGCCGTTGTCAATGCTTAACGTCTTGCCTTTATCGTCATTCGTGCATATGCAAGTCAGCTCCTTTATCTGCATAGTGCCTTTAATATCGTTATACTCAATGCCCTTGACCTTGATTTCTTTGTTCTTAATCATCCCTCGCACTCCTTTTGTAGCCATTCTTTAAAACATTCTCCGCAATCGTTATTACAAGATGTTTGGCAATGAAAATGTTCGGGTACGGAATGGTAGTTATCAAGCACCCATTTAACAAATGTTTCCTCGTTCTCGGTTATTCGGTCGAAGTTGGTGTGTGGCTTATAATACTTACACTCGTATTCGTCTTTGGTACAAGGGCGTAAATCGGTCATAGGATTGCTAAAATCACTTAAAAGTTTACAACAATCAAATTCCTCGCCATAATGCTTGCATATTCCTTTCATACTCACACCCCCAATTCCTCATAGTATTTTTCCAATTCTGTAAATTCATTGTCGGTCAATCCAAAAACCTCAAAATAGCTATAACCATAACAAATATCTATTTGCAAACCATCTTCGTCATAAATTGTACTCATACTATCTCCAACAATGTTTCTACAATCAAATATTCCACCGTCTGCGTCTTTATAATTTTCTTTTATTACACTTTTGGCAATTTCTAACTTGTCTTTCATTCCGTTTCCTCGCTTTCTTTTGGCTTTTCAAATTGCTTTTGCCATTCTTCGTAGGCTTTACGGCACTTATGCACAAACCCTTCCTGATCTGCAATTTCATAGCCACCAAACATTGAAATGTAAACAACATCTTCTTCGTGATACAAATACCTTTCGCACATTTTCCATATCTCGTTATAAGCATTGGAACGGCGGTAATAGTCATAATCTATTGGGTCTGTGTGTTCTTCGGGGTATTCAAAGGTTTTGTAAACTTCTTCGTCTGTGGCATTTTTCCACTTTTCCGCTATATGCTCAAAAATCGGCACACCTTTCCATTCCTCAAAATCAACTAATAAAGCCATTACATCTGAACCGCGAACACGGCCAATTGTTTTAGCATCGGCCGCCGCCATATCTTGAACCCATCTATCAAATTCGTAAAATTGCTTTTCACTGTCTTGTTTACGCTC
>JAXJQH010000094.1:0-5334 GCA_036311245.1 Oscillospiraceae bacterium
TCATAATCCTTTGGTCCAAAGTTCAAATCTTTGATGGCCCATTTTTGGGGATTTACAAATCTTTTGACTTGTAAATCCTTTTTTTAACGCTTAATTCTTTTTTAAGCTAAAAAAAATGTTAAGCAAAATGTTAAGTCATTTTTGCTTAAAAATGTTAAACAGAAAATTAAGGCTTGAAATTATGCCAAATAGTGTTGAATAATACACAAAATGTAGTAAAATACACTATAAAGCATTGGATATTTGCAAATAAAGATATATTTTTGGTTCAAAACCAAGATGGCCCATAGATTATTGGCTGGCGCAAAATCTTGTACCAGCCTTTTAATTTCTTAAAATACAAGGAATTAAAAGATTTTTAACATTGTAAGTTTATTATTTTAGGTTTGCCTTTTAGTTTGAAAGGACGCCTGAAACTGAGACTACACCAAAAATTACCCCAAGGATTACACCAAAGGGGATTGGGTAGTCTTGATGGTTAGAACCATCGAGGAGGTTTCATGCGTCCTTTTTACATTACGAAAGGCAGGTGCGGTTACTACAGAATCCGGCTCGTGGATATGGCGAGCGGACTTATTGTTTGCGACCGCAGTTCGCGGACTTCTGACAGAAAGGCGGCTGAACGGCTTGTCTGGGAATGGGTGCGCGACGGCATCTCACCTGTTACTAAAAAATCCTCTGAAAAAAAATCTCTTGATACGAAACCTTCTCGCGCCGTTTCTGCGCCTGTTGAAAATTCGATGCCTTTGGGCGGACTTTCTGAATCTGAGGAACTTGCGCTTTTGAAATTGCTTGCTAAAAAGCACGGTTTTTCGCTTGGCTTTGAAAATTCTGTTTTGCCTGTTGCAGAAAATGTTACTGTGGCGGATAAGAAAACGGCAGAAATTGGAGAGCGGGATTTTGCGCTTGAAAAAATTACGGATGCTGACCTTCCGCTTTCTCTTTCGTGCAAAAAGTTTGACGCTGGCATTTTTAACGGCGTTAAAGTCTCGGACTTTATCACTGATTTTTGGACGGAAGAAAAAAGCCCATATTACGAGCAGCAGAAAGCCCACAGAAAGGACATTAACGGAACTCATTGCCAGAATATGCGCGATATGGTAAAGCGTTACTGGATTCCGTTCTTCGGAAACTCTACGGTAGACTCCCTTACGACTGAAATCTTGAACAAATTTTTTATTTACCTTGCGGCGGACAAAGGGCTAAAAAGCTCGACGGTAAACAAGGTTCTTAACTCTGCGGCCGTTCCATTTAAGTTTTATTGCAAAAATCACAAAATCAGCTCAAATCCTATGGACGGCATTGAGCGTTTCGGATGCGACAAGACGGAGCGCGGAATTCTTACCCGCGAGGAAGTTGAACGGCTTTTCAGCTTTGAGTGGGAGAACAAGAAAAAACAGCTTGCAAATATGCTTGCGGCATTCACGGGAATGAGAGCCGGAGAGGTGTCCGCGCTGCGCTACTGTGACATTTACGACGACAGAATTTATGTCAATCACAACTGGAGCGTGGTTGACGGAGAAAAAGATCCGAAACGGCACGAAGTCAGATGGGTTGTATGTCCGCCGGAAATCTGCTCCGCTCTTAAAGCCCTTGCAAAGAAAAATCCGTCTTTCTCAAATGACTGTTATGTGTTTTTCTCACGGCAGAAAAAAGGCTCTGTGCCTGTTCTCCCCGAAGCGTGGGTGCGAGGGCTTGACGAGGCTCTGGAGCATATAGGCATTTCGAGTGAGGCTCGGAAAGCTCGGCACATTGACTTTCACAGCTGGAGGCACTTCTTCGCGACCGAAATAAGCGAGCGCGTTCAGATGGGAACGGCTCAAAAGCTGCTCGGACACAAGGACGCAAGTACCACAGCAATATACGCATCTCACGAAAGCGAGGAACACATGGCGGCTGTTCAAAACGTTATGGCAGAATTCCGAAAGAATATCAGAATACTGCCCTTTCAGCTTGTGGCATAGTCTTTTAAACGGCGTGTTTTCTGATGAGATTTAACAACGGAAAACGCGCCGTTTGTGCATTTATCATTTAGACATAGAAAACAGGAAGTTTTGAGAGGAGCGATTTTTATGGCTGGATATGAAAGAACGGCAGGAGGAAGCTCCAAGCACCCTGCGACACCGCTTGAGATTTCGATTGCGGATGTAAAGGCTGCGGGCGGGAATGTGCTTGAGGGCGTTTCGGCGGTGGACGCGCTTGCGACTTATCTTGACGCGCGGAGGCGGTTTGAGGTGATGGAGCTGCCCGAAGCCTGTAGGCTTGTGCATTTGAGCGGTTCCCAGATGTATGCTTATGTCCGGCGCGGGGTTGTTCCGCATCTGAGACTCGGGCGAAAAATCCTTTTTATCCGCTCGCAGCTTGAACAGTGGCTTCTTTCAAAATGCAAGGGGGTGTCTTATGATTGAGAACGCTGACGAGGTTGTGAACTGCATCGCTGAAAAAATCCGCGAGATTTTGCGGACGAAGGAATACGGCACTTTCGGCATCACGATTACGATGCACGAGGGGCAGCCGTTGAAAATATGCGAGCAGAACGAAATCAATCTGCTCCGCAGACCGGGAAACCGCGTGGTAATATCAAAATAAAAAAAAGCGTGAAAAAACAAAGATATGACTTACAAAGGCAAGGCTAAAAACAGCTTTGCCTTTTTTTATTTTCCTGAGGGGGCAAGAAAAAAATTATGTGGAGCGGAGTGTTTGTCAAGGTTTGGGAGCGACTGAAAGGAGCGAGCAACCGCGAAGCGGCATGACCTTTACAAACACGGAGCGGAACATACAATGCCCTTCCCCCCTCTGGAAAATATGCGGACGGCACATTTTTGATGTGATTTATCATCAGAAAAATCTTTATTTTTACGGCTATCATTTTTTTGTCGGGCGGATGTGTCTCCGCGTTTTAGGCATGTCTGCATTGCAACGATTATAAAAGGGGGTGGTTTTTGGAAGAAGCGGCTCAGTCTGAAAAAGACAGGGAATGCGCTTCGCCTGTGGCGGCGGAAAACGTGAAGCCGTGGGAAATCCGCATGAGCGGCGAAAGCCCCAGGGCGTTCAACGCTTTCTGCTTTTACAGGGCTATGGGCTACAGACGGAGCATAAAGGCCTGCATGGAACTTCACGGAATAGAGGCGAAAAAAATACGGAAGCTGGGCAAGATGGGCACGGCTTTTTGACTGGAAAAACCGCGCGGCTCTTTATGACGAGTTTATCGCAAAGGAAACGGAAAAAGGCTTAATCAACGAGCATGTGGAACACAGAAAGTGTTTTATGGCGATGATTGGGAAGATGGCGAAAGTCGTTGACGACAGCATAGGAAAGCTTGAGGCGAAGGACATTGACGCGGACACTGCGATGGACTTGCTGGAACGCTCGGCGAAGCTTGACGGCTATCTTTGCGGTGAGGACGGCGAGAAGCAGAAGGACAATGACGGCCAACTTGAAATCCGTTTTGTCGAGGACTTTAAGGGCGTTTGAGGTTGGCAGAAGGTGTTTTTAAGCCGACTGCGGTACAAAAAGAAGCCCTTGCTCTCCTAAGGGGAAACGCAAAGCACATCCTGCTTTTTGGCGGCTCGCGCTCCGGCAAAACTACGGTTCTTGTTGTTGCGATTATCTACAGGGCGTGCGCCTATCCTATGAGCCGCCATCTTATATGCAGGCTGAGGGCAAAGGATGCCAAGAGTTCTGTATGGCATGAAACTTTGGAGCCGTGGCTTAACAGGATTGTGGGAGTCCGCCGTTACAAGCCGAATGTCCACGAGGGGTATATAAGGCTCTGGAACGGCTCTGAAATATGGATTGGCGGCCTTGGCGACAAGGAGCAGGTAGACAAGATTTTGGGGCATGAGTATGTAACGATTTACTTTAACGAGGTAAGCCAGATTTCATACTCTGCCGTAACCACTGCCTACAGCCGCCTTGCGATGAACGTGCAGGGATGCAGAAACAAGTTTTTTTATGACTGCAACCCTGCAAGCCCCATGCACTGGGCTTACAAGATTTTCATAAGGAAAATCGAGCCGAGGACAGATGAAAAGCTGAAAAAGCCCGAGCTGTATGTAAGCGCGGTTTTGAACCCTGCGGACAACGCGGAGAACTTAGCAAAGGACTACATAACGGACATTCTTGACAATATGCCCGAAAAACAGCGGCAAGGTTTAGGGATGGGCTTTGGGTAAAACCAGAGGGCGTTGTATATGACCGCTTTGAGGAAAGTATGATTCTTGAAGCGGACAGGATGCCAAAGTCTTATGACCGCATAACAGGCGGTCAGGACTTTGGGCTTCATATTGCGGCTGTAAAAGTGGGATGGAAGGACGGCGCGGTTTATGTGATGAGCGACCACGGCGGATTCAACATCACGACGAGGACGGCGGTTGAGGCGCAGACGGCTAAAGGCTGGTATGACGAGGGCTTTGTTACATTCTGCGACCCTGCGGGCGGCGAACGCATTCAGGAGATTCCCGGCGGCGTTAAGGCGAACAACAGCGTGGACGCGGGAATTGACTATATATGCGCACTTATGGAAAGGGGGAAATTTTTTGTGGCTAAAAGCTGTTCGGGCGTTCTTGGCGAGATTTGGGATTATGCCCGCGACGAGAACAACCAGATTATAAAAGTGAACGACCATTACATGGACGCTATGCGCTATGCGATTTTCAGCGCGGCAAACAACGGCGTAATTATGGGTTAGAAGATATGGGATTGCGGAAAATTATTTTTAAGGCTTTAAAACCCTTCTCTGAAATAAACGAAAAAGACCTTCTGGAAGATTTTGCCCAAAGAGAAGAGGAAGTCGTAAAAGATCCGTATCTGCAAGACGTGTGGGTTGCAAACTGCGTGGACATAATAGCAAGGAACATCGGGCGGGCTGACTTTGAGATAAAGCTGAACGGAGTTAAGACATCTGACGGTTTTGCGGCGAGGCTTTTTGACGAGCCTAATCCGTATATGAGCCGCTTTGAGCTTTGGCAGAGGACAGCCGCATGGTGGAGCCTTGAAGGAGAGGCTTTCTGGTATTTCGGGAATGACTATGCGAGCGGCGTTCCGGCGGAGCTTCATGTACTGAATCCAAGAAAGATAGAGGCTGTGATGGACAGTGGAGAGATAACAAAATGGGTTTACGAGGGAAACAGGGAGAAGTTTATAATCCTTCCTTCGGAAATAATCCATTTTAAGAACTGGAATCCGTACAACCATTACAGGGGGGTAAGTCCTCTTTTGTGCATGAAAGACGAAATCGGAGAAGACATACTTGCAAGCAGACAGTACAGAAAACTTTTGAAGGAAGGCGGAATTCCGAAAGGTCTTTTAAAGACTGAACAGGTATTGACGGAA